>CAYFVX010000288.1:0-5911 GCA_964346425.1 uncultured Chloroflexaceae bacterium
ACTCTTGACGCTGTAGGGTGGGCTTTCGCTGCCTACCCATACCGTTTCAATCTGGTTGCCAGCGAGGTTCGCTCGTTTCAGGGCGTTGCGGCCGGCTTCGATAGACATGGTGATGGTGTCTTCATCCGGGCCAGGGACACTTTTTGCCTGAACTGGTACGCCTGATTGCCCATCCGTCCAGATACGGGCTATCTCTTTGCCGGCGATACGATAGCGCGGGATATAGCTGCCATACCCTACTATCCCTACCGGGCGTTCTGGTTTCATCATAAAACTTATGCTCCTACTTGTACTACTTTTAGCTCTTCCAGTAACTCTTCCGCACGCGCAGGTTTGATAGTGCGTTCCTGCACCATACGACGGGCTATCTCATCTATCAGGGTGCCAGATGCGCCTGCTGCCATAGCGACCTGGCGGGCGTGCAACCCCATGTGTCCGCGCTGGATGCCTTCGGTTGCGAGGGCCCGCATTGCCGCAAGGTTGTTTGCCAGTCCCGTACACACGCAAACTTCGGCAAGCTCACGAGCACTGCGCACACCGAGCAGTTTCAAGGATGCCTGGGCAGAGGGGTGGACTTTGGTTGCGCCACCGATGATACCCACGGCCATGGGCATTTCCAATGTCCCCACTAGATTGCCCTTCGCGTCACGTTCCCAGACACTGAGCGAGGTGTAGGTACCGCTGCGAGCAGCATAGGCGTGCGCGCCGGATTCAATGGCTCGCCAGTCATTGCCGGTGGCGATAATGACCGGGTCTATACCATTAAGAATCCCCTTATTGTGGGTTGTTGCACGATAGGGGTCTACGGCTGCAAACGCGTATGCCCAGAGGATACGCTCTATCACTTCCTCACCGCTCATCCCATCACGGTCCAGGGCGCGTGGTGGAACAACCGCACGTACACGCGCAAGGCGACGATCACTCAGATTGGAAAGAATGCGCAGATAGGCTCTTCCGCCACTAATGAGTTCAAACAGTGGGGCAGTAGCCTCACACATGCTGTTAATCGCGTTAGCTCCCATTGCATCGAGACAATCTATGATTAGATGAACGACCATCATTGGCCCCATCGGGCTGGAGGGGAAGTAGTTGACTTCCACATCACGCGCACCGCCGCCCAGGGTGCGCAGGCTACGGCTCTGCGCATTTGCCAGTTCCAGAATTTCTGCTTTGCGGGCGAGGATGTCTTTTTTGGCTTTGTCGGGGTCGGCTACGTTGACGAGTTGTACCTGTCCGATCATGAGCGAATCGGTGCTGCTGGTCTGAAATCCGCCGCCACTCCGTACCAGTTTTGCTGCATAGCTGGCACCAGCCACAATAGATGGTTCTTCTACGACCATCGGGACAAGGATGTCACGCCCATTGATCTGGAAGTTGGTTGCGATGCCCATGGGCAGGTTAAACGTTCCGATGACGTTTTCAATCATTTTGTCTGCGCGATCAACCGTAAGAATATGCTCACCACCACGGAGCGCAAGAATGTCGCGGTTGTCAAGACCATCGAATGATTTGACAGCGTTGAGACGTTCGTGAGGACTGAGTTGGTAGAAGCCTTGCAATCGTGAATTTTTTATACCCATTCTTTTTTTCTACTCCTCATTCCATGAAAGTTCCTGGGAAACACCGGGTTTTTTCTGCATAAAGTATGGAGGAACAAATTGCTGGGTTCCTCCACGAACATCATTGTAAATACGAACAAATTTTAGAATATAGAGCAGCATTGCGGCCTGAATTGTAGCATACTAAGACTCTCAGAGAGTAAAAAACAACTGTCAAAAACTATCAACTCGCTGTCGTATGCTCCCAGATATGTGATACCGATGGGTGTTTTCTGGGAGAAGGTGTTTTGTTTTTATTCTGTGTGTTTTTATTTGTTTAAATGGTGTTTCGTTTCAGCCAGATTTCTTTGGTTCCCTGGGGGTGTGGTTTTTACGGCTTCGCTGTAAAAACATCCCATCTTCCTGCCTCATACAAAGTTGGGATGGTCGTAGTGAATAGCCTGAAGGCGCAAACACCTGGTTGTTTGACTCATGGGGAAAGAGCAGAACGGAATCGAAATATGCCTCTTGCGTGAGGTTCTGACCTACGGTTGATTGACAATAATTATTGGGGACCGCCACCCTGCCCAATCGAAGCGCACATCATTGGCCGGACCGGGCAGCGTGGAAAGGCTCAGGTAAACCTGCTCGCCGGCGTATTCGTCCAGATTGAGCGACACTTTGTACCATCCGCGGTCCTGCTCACGCTGAACCGGGTTGAGCATGCGGCGAAAGAGTTCCTCGGCCGAACCGTCGGGTTCGGTCAGACGCACCACAAATTCTACGCCGTCACTTGCACTGCCATCTGCTGCGGGTTGCCAGACAAGTGGGTTCAGGGCCACCGCGGTGTGAAGTTGTGCGTTTGCGGGAAGTTCGAGCGTGTAGGTAATGCTGCTGATGGGGTGCATGGCAAGGGTGGGGTCCTCACCATGCGCAAAAGGGAAAAGCACCGGTTGAATATGACTGCTCCCGGTTGCGAGATCGTCGGGTGGGTATTTCTGCACTGCCGGGCTTTCTGCCAGCAGCAGCAAATCGGCAAAAACCTGTTCATCGGCGCGTGGTAATTTGTGCAATTGCCCACCTGTACTGGCGAACTGCTCTTGGGGGATTACCATAGTCTTCCCCGCAGGAAACTGAAGAAAAACAAGCATTATGGTTAGAAAGAGCAGTATACCGATCCATCCCGTCCAGAGGTGGCACCGGGTTCTTGTTTCTTGCTCATCGCGGGCGGGCAAATCCTTTGCAAAGAAGGCGGCTTTGAAGCTGCTATGCGACAGGAGCAAAAAGAACGCAATGACTATCCCATACAACAGCAGTTGAACTTTGCCGCGCGGAGTGAAAATGCTGGCAGAAAGCAGATGCTCGTTGATGTCCAGCAGGGTATCCTGCAAAAGATGGTTGGTATAGGTGACTGACCAGCCGGGAGTATCGGTGGGTGAGGTCTCCATGTCCTGTTGTGCTGGACCGTTTGCGGGGGGCAGGTAGACGCGTAGCGGTTTTTCCCCATTGGCCCAGGGAGCCTGTATCGTCAAAAGGTAGGTTTCGCCAGGGTGAAAACGGACGTGATCAGGTGGCTGAATGGTATAGCGGGCCAGTTTACGCGGTATGTCCTGGGCTATCGCATACAGGAGTTCTTCTTTCTGGTGTGATACTCGCCAGATAACCGGGCCACGCACACCGGGCGACATGTCGAGCAGCATATCAAGGCGGGCAATCTGCTCATGTTCGGCCACAAACCTATGTCGCGCTTCAAACGGACCATAGGCAATTTGCAAGCCAGAACTACCAGAAGATTCGGCATCCACCAGACCCACCGGGTTATCAGGACGACCTATTGTTTGTTTGACATGTCGGTTGTGGTGTGCCGGGGCAAGCGTTGTTACTAAAGCCGTCAGGTTGGTTGTCAACATCAGGGGAATGAGCAACGCAGTTGCCAGCCATCGCCTGCGGAGCAAACTGCTGATTTGCACCCATCCTGCGGCAATTATCACCATTATGGGCAGCAGTGCTGAATAGAGGTAACGTCCCTGTGCCTGATAATCAATGCGGTAACACAGATACAGCAGCAGCGTAAATGTCGTACCAATAAAAAGAACCGCAATCAGAGCATCCGCAACGAGCATCGTGTTGTGCTTTTGCCAACTCCCGCGCATAAACCAGAGCAATGAACCGAGGATTCCACCAGCGGATATCCCCCCCAGCACAAGGTAGATAGGCTGCGGCATCAGCAGTTGCAGATGGTCAAAATAGCCCCAGAAACTTTTGAAAAGCACCGTCAGGAAAGGATCGAAGGTTTGTGTGGCAAACAGCATCTCCGAGAACGAGCCGATATCAGCATAGGGTCGGGGGATATAGCTCTGGGCCTGGCTACCCACTGGTGATAACCCAGATGGATCACCATAGAGCATCCAGTTACGTACAAAGTTCCAGCCACTGATGAGCAATGTTATTCCGCCAACCAGGAGCGCAAACCGCAGAAAAGTACGCAACCGTGCCCCACGTTGCAGCCACGCCAGCCAGAGTAAGATTACCCCGCTCACGAAAATGCTTATCGCAATCGTCTGCTTGGTAATCAGCCCCAGGCCAAGTAGCAAACCCAACCCGATTAACCAGCGATACCCCTGACTCACGGTTTGCCGGTGGTGTACTCCATAGAGCAGCATACAGAAAATAGCTGCCGCAATCAGGTTGAGCAGATTGTCATTATTTACCGCAGCAGCAAGATGCGTAAACATCGGATTGAAACCAACCACCCCCCCCACTGCCAGCGCAAAAGAGGGACGTGTAGGTACGAGCAAGCGTCCGCTGGTATAGGCAAGAGCGACAGTGCCCGTTGCCATCAGAATGGATACCATCCGAACCCCAAGCATCTGTATCTCTATTGGTTGCTGGTGCAGAAGCATCTGCACTGGCACACATAGCAGGTAGTAGAGCGGTGGCTGGAGCGCATGCGCTTGCAAAATTTGTGGGTTGAAGATGTAGGTTGTCTTGCCATATACGGGGAGTGTCTGGTTGATTGCCAGGTGACGCACATAGTCAAAGTGGAGCCACTCATCTGGCGGATGCCCGATTTCGGTTATGGTTGCCCAGAGCAATGTGTTGCAGAAAAAGGCAAAGAGCAGCAGCGTCAGGTGGTTATTGCGATTCATTTGAGACTCGTGAGGAATAACATGCTCCATCCAGATTGAGATAGACTTCGTACTCAGGTAATGATCCAATGTGCCGAACGTTTATCTGGTCTTTTATATGCTCGTTGCCGGGTTTGAGGACGACATAGTGCGATTTGAGCGGCATTTCTAGCTTCTGGTCATCCAGAGAAAAAGAGATGCCGATACCTGCCGGTACCGTTGTGAGATATGCATTGTCAGGCACCTCATAATCTCCCCAGAAGAGCGAGTTGCACCACGGATTTTGATCTGCCTGATAGGAGATAAGGGTCTGAAATTGCGCACGTGTTTCGCGGAGCGATTGATATTCCTGGAAATGCTCGGCGTGTTTTTCTTCGTACATATCGAGAAAAAAGTAGCTTGCGAACACATTGGTCAGGATGATGAAGACTACTGCAAACATGCGGTTGCGCGTCAACAGGAGAACCGAGAGTAAGAGATGGGGTGCCAGGACGCGATAGTCAACCAGAACACCAACATCGTAGAAGAGAATGGTCAGTATGAGAAGTGCTCCTACATTTAAGAGATGAAAGAAAGGAGCGAGCCAGGTTTTCCAGGAAATACTTTTGTCGCGCTGGATCCACCGCTCAACCACCAGGGCAAACGTAAAAGCGGCGACAATCGTCAGGAAGATGGATTGATAGCGGAGCAGAATTTCGGCGGCAAATCCTTCGTGTACGGAGCGAAGATTGCTGGAGACGTGCTTGACGAATGCTTGAAAGGCAACGGAATACTGTTCTAAGGCGATAGCGTGGCTCAATTCCGAGACAAAATTGGGGTAGGGCGAAGACCAGAGCCGAAAGATAACGAAGATGATGAATCCCGTAAGCAGAGCCTGTCCTATTGCCAGGATGATGCGCAAAGGAGTACGTTTTTCCAGCACCAGCAGAAAGAAGGGAACGTAGAGTATGATCCAGGTAAATCGCAGGAATGATGCCAGGGTAATAACCAGAAAGAGTGACCATTTGAGCAGCCGGCTGGGTGGAGTTTGTAGTGAGAAGAGGCGATAAAACATGCCGGCCATGATGATACTCAATGCCTGATGGAGACTCTCTTGCATGTTGGAGGGGAGAAAAAAAAGCAGCGGCCAGAAGGTGACGAAGAGTAGGCCGAGGATGATGGTTTTTACCGCATCAGCTCTGGTTATCCACAAAAAGAAAGCGAGTGCCCCGGTCATAAAGATCATATTGACCAGCACGCCGCCCA
>CAYFVX010000289.1:0-5890 GCA_964346425.1 uncultured Chloroflexaceae bacterium
TCTGCATTCTGCATTCTGCATTCTGCATTCTGCATTCTGCATTCTGCATTCTCCACGCTCCATTCCCCTACCGTCGTCCAAGCTTGCGCAGCAACGCCGCCACAAAAAAATCCAGTGCCTCCACGCGCAACGCCATACTCATCCCCACATACACCAGACTGCCCACGCCACCAGCCAGCAGCAACCGCAGCACATTACTCATCGCACCACCCCACTCCAGCCCCGCCAGCCAGAAGACAACCACCGCCATGCTCCCACTCGCCAGCAACGCCTTGCCCAGTGCCTCGCCCAGCCGCAACCCTTTGAACGAGACATAGCGACGGATAAGCCACAGCAACAGCAGCATATGCCCGATCCACTGCATCGAATTGCCAATGATGAGCGAAAGAAAGCCCAACTGCGAAAACAACAGCAATGGCACGACGGTCAACAGATAGATACCAATAGCCCCGCCCTGCACCAGATTGGGCGTGAGCGTATTTTTGCGTGCATAAAAGGCAAAAATGAGCACCTGGTCTACCGCTGCGGCTGGCAGGCTCGGCAGATAAAACATAAGCGCAAGCGCAGTCAGCGACGTATCCTGCGCCGCAAAAGCCCCCCGCTCAAACAGTAGCGCAATAATCGGCTGTGTCAACGCCGCCAACCCCGCCGTCGCTGGCAACACCAGCAACAACACCACCTTGATGCCCATACCCAGCGTGCGGCGAAACGCCTCCTCATCCGCCGTCGCATCCTGACGCGAGAGCGTGGGCAACACCGCCATCGAAATCGCTGCCGCCACCAGACCCAGCGGAAACTGAATGAGCGTGGTTGCATACTGCATCGTGGACAGCGCATCCTGAAACCCCGAAGCCAGCCGCCGGTCTATCACCGTCCCAATAACCGAAAAGCTGATACCCAGCGCAACCGGCGCATATAGCCGCAGAATACGCCGCACGACCGGGTGCTTGAAGTTCAGCACCGGCCGATAGCGCAACCCACGCAGGCCCGGCAATTGCAAGAACACCTGCGCCAGCGCACCAATGAGCATCCCCACCGCAAGGCTGGCAACATTCAGCATCTCATGGAAGAGCACCGCCCCGGTGATAATCCCCGCATTGAACAGTGCGACCGCAAACGCCGGCAGCAGAAACGAACGACGGGCATACAATACCGCCGTAATCAATCCCGACAACCCCATAAACAGCACCGCTGGCAACATCATACGCACCAGCGTCACCGTGAGGGGATACAACTCCGGCCGCGAGGATTGCAGCAGCAGATTCACCACCAGCGGCGCCTGCCAGATCATCAGGCCGACCACCAGCAGCAGAGCCACCAGCGCAATCGTGATCACGCAGGAAACAATATGCCAGAACTCACGCTGGTCGCCTTCGGCATATTCACTGAAGATGGGCACCAGGGCTGCACTAATAGCCCCATTGATGAGCAAATCATAGATGGTGACGGGAATAGTCAGGGCAGCGGTGTAGGCATCTACGCCGGGACTGATGCCAAAGAAGTAGGCGATGACGGACATACGGCCCAGTCCCAGCAGACGACTGGCAATATTGCCAATGGCGATAAGCATAGCAGCAATGGCAATACTGCGGGCAGTTGAAGCGTGTTTTGTGCTCATGCAGACCCGGCCAGCAGCTCGCGCACCCGTGCAGCAATGTCCGCCGCAGTGACCAGGGCTTCACCCACCAGGATAGCATCCACCCCCACATAGCGCAGGCGAGCCACATCTTCAGCAGTATGAATACCGCTCTCGCTCACCAGCAACGGCCGCTCGCCCCCGGCCGGCAGCATGGCAGCCAGCCGCTCAGTGGTATACAAATCGGTTGTAAACGTGTGCAGGTCGCGGTTGTTGACCCCGATAATGCGTGCGCCAACCCGCAACGCACGCTCCATTTCCGCCTCCGTATGCACTTCAACCAGCGCGTGCATCCCAAGCATATTGGTCAATTCGAGCAACGCTTGCAACAGCGCATCCTCCAGCGCCGCCACAATCAGCAGCACCGCATCTGCACCGCTGGTGCGTGCTTCATAGACCTGATAGGGATCGAGCAAAAAATCTTTGCGCAGCAGCGGTATCTCCTGCATATGGGCAATGTCTGGATGGATAGCCTGATTTTGCGTGAGGCGGATTTCTTCCAGATAGGTCAGGCTGCCCTGAAAGTAGGAGACGTCGGTCAGCACAGAGAGGGCAGCCGCCCCATGCGCCATATAGGTCTGAGCCAGTTTGATATGGTTGAAATCTTCAAGCAACACCCCGCGGCTGGGCGAGGCTTTTTTGACCTCGGCTATAAGTGCCACAGATTGCTCTTTGCGTAGCGCGGCAGCAAAGTCTCGCACAGGAGGTGCCTGCTGCATGCGGTCTTTGAGCAGATCGAGCGGTGCCAGAATTTTGCGACTGGCGACCTCATCACGCTTATGGTCAAGAATACGCCTGAGTAACGAACTCTGTGCAGTCATCGGCAGACCCCTTCCCGTATGCAATACAGTTCAACAGTTTTTTATCGCTGGTTATTATCAGCATTGTACCAGAAGAACGGGGAAGCGGGGAAGCGGTGGAGCGGTGAAGCGATGGAGCGGTGAAGCGGTGAAGCGGTGAAGCAGTGGAGCGGTGAAACGAGGGAATGCCTGGAGCGTTGAAACGTGGTACTCGTGGTTCCTGCTCGGACTTTGCGTTCTTTGCGGCTTTGCGTGCAGTTCTGCACGAATTTTTAAAAAACCTGCAAATCCGGCTTGCAAAGATAGGGGGTATTTGGTACAATGATGAGCGTGCAAAAAAACAGGGCACAAGAAAATGCACAAGGCGCAAGCCCCCATAGTCTAGTGGACCAGGACGTCACCCTTTCAAGGTGAAGATCGCGGGTTCGAATCCCGCTGGGGGTACCATACTAATCCTTGTTTATGTTGGATAATAACCCATCCCGCCACCCGCCGAACACCTTTCCTCCCCCAGGAAAGGTGTTTTTCATGCTTCTTGCGCTGATAGATAAGTGAGAAGTGCAACTGCTCCCACCTTCAATCCTGGTTTTCATCCTCCAAATAACATTTTACAGAATCTTAACACACTCATCCTATTGACTTAATAGAAGGAGAGGAAACTGTCAGGTGATTAGCAGGAAACACCAGACAATTTCCCAGATCTTTCACCTGATTGCTCGGTGCGAAGCGAACGACAGAGAGTCAACAGGGTAAACCAGTCGGTGCCGATGTCCACCAGACCACCACGATGCAGTTCGTTGCCCCTGCTGCACCGCTCCTTTATGATGCTACATGGTGGCTGTGTTGACGACCAGTGCCATCGCGCGACCATCGTCTGTTCCGCGATCATTCCTCATCGGGACCCTCCCATTCATTCATTTCCAGCGAGAACCCCACTCCGGGGTATCTTGTTGTTGCAATCAGGACGATCTGTTTCCGGTATCCTGGCTCACTGCTGTCTTATATCATCACATTGCCCAGGAGAACTATTGTGCAACCTTTTGCAGACTACCAGATTATCATTGTTTACCGTGCATACCGATACAACCCGGCAACGCGTGATGTGCGCTTGATTGACTTCGGCCTTGCCACCCGACTGAATCGTGAGACCAGCACCTTTGGCAGTAGTGCCACAGCGCTGGAAGGCACCCTCCGCTATCTGGCTCCTGAACAAACTGGCCGTATGAACCGTGCGGTAGATTATCGCGGCGACTTCTATGCGCTTGGCGTGACCTTCGCTGATCAACTACTGAAACGAGGATGATGATGGAAAAATGCACCGCTCGTCGTGGACCCAGTACGGCTTCATTCTGGCTCCCGTCTTCCCCCTGCGGCACAG
Organism: uncultured Chloroflexaceae bacterium; assembly: GCA_964346425.1. GTDB lineage: Bacteria > Chloroflexota > Chloroflexia > Chloroflexales > Chloroflexaceae > JAAUSY01. The sequence goes on from CAYFVX010000289.1 coordinate 3,815, forward strand.
TGCTGGTCGTGGATGATGAACCAGATGCCCGTGAAATAGTTTCTGCGTTACTGCAACCACACGGCTATCGCCTGATTTTTGCCGAAGATGGCGAACAGGCCCTGCAGCAGGCAGCGACCTATCTGCCGGATGTTGTGGTGCTCGATGTGATGATGCCAGGCATGGATGGTTTTACCGTCTGCGAACAACTGCGTGCCGACCCGTTGCTGGCAGAAATTCCCATTCTGCTGGTCACGGCACTGAACGAACGGGAATCGCGACTGCGTGGCCTGGAGGCAGGCGCAGATGATTTTCTTTCCAAACCGGTAGACCCCGCCGAACTGGTGGCACGAGTACGCACGATTGTCCGCCTCAATCGTTACCACCGCTTGTTGGAAGAGCGACAGCGGGTGTTTGAGGAGCAATGCCATGCCGCCGAACTGGCGCAACAGGCAGCCACTACACTGGAAAAGACCTATGACCTCACGCTACGTGGCTGGGTCAAAGCCCTGGAATTGCGCGATGACGAAACCGAAGCGCACAGCCAGCGCGTGACCAGTCTGACCTTGCAACTGGCACGCGCAATAGGTGTAGACAAAGAACAACTCATCCATATCTGGCGGGGCGCACTGCTGCACGATATCGGCAAGTTAGGCATTCCAGACCATATCCTGCGCAAACCAGAACCCCTCACAGCAGAAGAGCAGACATTGATGCGCAAACACCCGCTCTATGCCTATGAATGGCTTTCGGATATCCCCTTCTTACATCCGGCCCTTGATATCCCGACCTACCATCATGAGAAATGGGATGGCAGTGGCTATCCGTATGGTTTGCAGGGCGAAGAAATTCCGCTGGCGGCACGCATCTTCGCAGTGGTAGATGTCTGGGACGCCCTCACCCATGACCGTCCCTACCGCGGGGCCGTTCCTGCAGAGCAGGTACGGGAGCATATCCAAAAGCAGGCAGGCACCCATTTCGACCCATCCATCGTGCAGGTATTTCTGCATATGAAGGAAGAGCAGTAACCCTATTGACGATGACCCGGATGTTCGCGAGATGGGTTCGGACTATTTGAACCAGAGTGGTTATGCGGTAGCCACCGCTCCCAATGGAAAGGAGGGACTTGCACAGATGACCAGACAGCACCCCGACCTGGTGCTGCTTGCTTGACCTGATGATGCCGGAGTTGGATGGTTTCGGCGTACTGGAACATATGGAAGAGGATACTGCACTCCAGAATATTCCCGTGCTGGTGTTGACCGCCAGAGACCTGACACCGCAGGAGCGGCAGCAGCTCACGGAACGGGTCGAGGGCTTGTCGGATTTGCGGGCTACTGTCTGCGGTGCGGGTCGGAATGAGAATGTTGGAACATGGAACTGGATGAACTAGAGAAAGAAAAGGAGGAACGCTTATGGCAACGAATGAAACACAACGAGACGCGGTGAGTCCCCAGGAGGCCCATGTCGTCATCATTGAAGACAACGCCGACAACCTGATGGTCGCTACCGATTTGCTCCGTATGATGGGTGTCAAGTATATCAATTCACGCGCATCTGGCCGCCAGGGTATCAAACTGGCAGAAACTCTTTCGCGGGTTGACTTGATCTTGCTCGATATCCAACTGCCGCATGAAGATGGGTACGAAGTATTGAAAAACATTCGTGCCCATTCCAAACTACAGAATACGCGCGTTGTCGCCGTCACTGCCAATGTGTTGCCCCAGGACGAAGCAAAAGCACGCGAGGCCGGCTTCGATGGTTTTATCGGCAAACCGCTTGACTTTGACCGCTTCCCGCAGCAGATAGAAGCTATCCTGCGCGGCGAGGAAGTCTGGAAAGCACGGTAACCAGAATTTTTTAAGCCAGAGAAAGCATTCCTGGGAACGTGGATAGGCCGCCCGCGTTCCCAGGAGTTTGCCGCGAATGGAATCAAGTGTTTCATACCATGTTTGGGTGAATAGTTGAAAAAACTGGTGCGATAGAGCGCATTGCAGCCACTCATCACTCATCATACCAAATTCGGGTAATTAGGTAGTAACCACGAATACCACGAATACCACGAATATCTCTCTCTAATGGAAAATATGAGAGACA
>CAYFVX010000290.1:0-5889 GCA_964346425.1 uncultured Chloroflexaceae bacterium
CAGTAAAAAGCTCGCCGGCTTCCCCACGGAGATCAAGAAAAGCCGTGCGCAGGTCAGTGTCTGCCAGGTGACAGCAGGCTCAGTGCATCGAACAGGTTGCTTTTGCCCGTGCCGTTGACGCCAACAATGACTTGAAACGGGGCGAGGTGCAAAGCAAAATGCTGAAAGGTTTTGAAGCCATCTATCTCAATACGGGTGATCATATGAAACCACGAATACCACAAATTTCCCTGGTCATTGCTACCGATAGCTTACCACAAAAGGGGAGCAAGCGAAAGTTGGGCTACCTGGCTTCCTGGCTTTGACACCCCTGCACACCCATGCTACCATTGCAAAGAGAGGGAGTTTTTGCGCTCTTTGCACCTTTGCGAGAGGATTCTCAAGGAAACACAAACAAAAACATATGACACGCATTCCCAAAAGCTACCAGAACCTCGGTGAATTTGTCGCCTACCTGGAAAAACGTGGACAACTGCGCCGCATCCGCACACCCGTCTCCGCCGAACTGGAAATTACCGAAATCACCGACCGCGTCAGCAAAAACCCGTCCTGGAACTACGCACTGCTCTTTGAAAACGTGCGCGGTTATGATATGCCCGTGCTCATCAATGCGTTCGGCTCTGCACAACGTATGGCCTGGGCACTCGGCATGGAAAGCCTGGAACACCTGCGCCAACGCATCGCCAGCCTGGTCAAACCAGAATTTCCACACGGCGTGCTCGAAACCTTCAGCAAACTGGGCGAACTCTCCGAAGCCGTGCGCTACCGTCCCAAAAAAGTCGAAAGCGGCCCCTGCCAGGACATCGTCTTTCAAGATGCCGAAGTCAACCTGACCCGGTTACCCATCCTCACCTGCTGGCCGCACGACGGTGGTCCCTACATCACCCTGCCCATGGTCATCACCCGTGACCCCAAAAGCGGTGCCCGCAACGTCGGCATGTACCGCCTGCAAGTCTACGACAAAAACACCGTCGGCATGCACTGGCAAATCCACAAAGGCGGCGCAGAACACCAGCGCGGCGCACAGGAAAAAGGGCAGAAGCGCATCGAAGTCGCCGTCGCCATCGGCTGCGACCCGGCATCCATCTACGCCAGTAGCGCACCCCTGCCGCCCGGCATAGACGAAATCATGTTTGCCGGCTGGCTACGACGCGAACGGGTGGAAATGGTCCCATGCAAAACCGTAGACCTGGAAGTCCCCGCGCACGCAGAACTCGTGCTGGAAGGCTGGGTAGACCCCACCGAAGAACGGCTGGAAGGCCCCTTTGGTGACCACACCGGCTTCTACTCGCTGGCCGACATGTACCCTGTCCTGCACGTCACCGCTGTTACCATGCGCAAGCAACCCATCTACGCCACCACCATCGTGGGCAAACCGCCACAGGAGGACTACTGGCTCGGCAAAGCAACCGAACGCCTCTTCCTGCCGCTCATCCAGCTTGTCGTGCCCGAAATGGTAGACTACAACATGCCCGCGGCTGGCACCTTCCACAACCTGGTCATCGTAAGCATCAAAAAACGCTACCCCGGCCACGCCCGCAAAGTCATGTACGCCATGTGGGGACTCATGCTGCTCTCACTCTCCAAATATATCTGGGTGGTAGACGCCGATGTCAACGTGCATAACATGGACGAAGTGCTCTTTCACGTCACCAGCAACACCGACCCGCAGCGCGACATCGTCATCGCCGAAGGCCCGCTGGACGCGCTCGACCACGCCGCCGACCACTTCGCCTATGGCAGCAAAATGGGCATAGACGCTACGCGCAAAGACCCGCGCCTCGACCGCTTCCCGCGTGACTGGCCGCAGGATATTGCAATGGCACAGGATGTTGTGGATATGGTCAACCGCAAATGGCAAAGCTACGGCATAGAATAAGGAACCCGCATGGCAGCAGCACAAAAACTGGTCATCATTGACGGGCACGCGCTCGCCTTCCGTTCCTTTCATGCCCTCGCGAAGCCGGGGTTTCAATCCTCCAGCGGCGAGCCAACCTATGCCGTCTACGGCTTTGCCAACACCCTGCTCTCCATGATGCAGGAACAACGCCCCGACTACCTGGCTGTCGCCTTTGACATTGGCCCCTCTTTCCGCAACACGCTCTTTCCCGAATACAAAGCCAACCGTGCCGAAACACCGGAAGAATTTCCTGCCCAACTCGAACGCATCAAACAACTGGTACAGGTGCTCGGTATCCCCATCTACACCGCCGAAGACTACGAAGCAGACGATGTCATTGGCACGCTGGCACGCCAGGCAAGCGACCACGGGCTGCAAACCATGATACTCACAGGCGACACCGACACGCTACAACTGGTAGATGAGCATGTGAACGTCCTGCTCGCCAACCCCGTTGCCAAAAAGATGGAAACCATCCGCTATGATGAGGAACGGGTGCGCGAACGCTACAAAGGATTGCGACCCGACCAGCTTGCCGACCTGCGCGGCTTGAAAGGCGACGCCTCCGACAACATCCCCGGCGTCAGAGGGATAGGCGAAACCGGCGCAATCAACCTGCTCAACGAATTTGGCACGGTTGAAGAAGTCTTTGCACATCTGGAAGACGTGAACAAACGCTACCGCAAACACCTGGAAGGACAGCAAGAAGAAGCCCTGCTGAGCAAAAAACTGGCAATCATCGTCTGTGATACGCCAGTCACGCTGGATATCACCGCCGCTTCCAGAGCCGGTTACCAGCGGGCCGAAGCCATCCAGCTTTTTCAAGAACTGCAATTCCGCTCGCTGGTGGACAAACTACCGCCAGCCAGCGATGAAACCATCGCCGCCTTCGACATCCAGCCAATACCGCAATCGCAGATTACTCCTCCGCAGACAGAAGCCGACACAGGAACCAGCAGCACGCAGTTGCGCATGTTTGACCTGCCCGCGCAAACGCTCCCGTCCCGGTCTACCGCTTCTGCCGCGCAATCCACCGCGCCGCCGCTTGGCGACTATCAGGCCATCACGACCGAGGAACGTTTGCAGCAGGTTATCACCGCCCTGCACGCCGCCCCCGCCTTTGCCTTCGACACCGAATGCACCAGCCTGCAACCCTTCCAGGGCGAACTGGTCGGCATCTCGCTGGCAACCGAGCCAGACCAGGCGTGGTATATCCCCATGGGGCATGTGGAAGGCAAACAACTCCCGCGGGAGTATGTGCTGCAACAACTACGTGACCTGTTTGCCGACAGCGCGAAACCCAAATACGCCCACCATGCCAAATTCGACATGGAAGTGCTTATCCAGGCGGGCATCGAAGTGCGCGGCATCGCGTTTGACACCATGATCGCGGCTGGCTTGCTCGGCAAACGCATGGGACTGAAAGACCTGGCATTCTACGACCTGCGCATCGCCGAACCCATGACCGACATCGCCGAACTCATCGGCCGTGGCGCAAAACAACGCTCCTTTGCCCAGGTACCCATCGCGCAGGCCACACCCTATGCGGCCGCCGACGCCGACATGACGCTGCGGCTGGTACCGCTGCTGCGCGAACAACTGCAGGCACAGCCGCATGCACAGGATATCTTCGAGCGCATCGAAATGCCGCTTATCCCCATCCTGGTGGATATGGAGCGTACCGGTATCGGTTTCGACATCGCCTACATGCGCGAACTGAGCAAACGGTTGCAAACGGATATGCAGCAACTCGAACAGCAAATCTACGACCACGCCGGCCAGAGCTTCAACATCAACTCCGGCCAGCAACTCAACACCATCCTGTTTGAAAAACTGCAACTCCCCACCGAAGGACTGAACAAAACCTCCAGCGGCCGCTACTCCGTGAACGCCGAAGCGCTGGAAAAACTCAGCAGCAGCCACGAAATCGTGCGCCTCATCCTGGAGCATCGCCATCTGGTCAAACTGACCTCCACCTACGTAGACGTATTACCGACCCTGGTACATCCCGCCACAAAACGCGTCCACACATCGTTTAATCAAATGGGAACAGCCACGGGACGGCTGGCAAGCAGTTCGCCCAACCTGCAAAACATTCCGGTCCGTACTGAAGTGGGCAACGCCATCCGGCGAGCATTCATCGCCGCACCCGGCTGTACCTTCATTGCCGCCGACTATTCGCAGATTGAACTGCGCGTGCTGGCACACATAACCGAAGACCCGAACTTGCTGCAAGCATTTCAAGAAGGACAGGATATTCACAGCGCAATGGCCGCCCATCTCTTTCACATACCGCTGGACAGGATAGACAAAAACCAGCGGCGCATCGCCAAAACGACCGTCTTTGGCATCATCTATGGCATCAGCAGCTTCGGGCTGGCTCAACGCACCGAAATGAACCGCAGCGAGGCGCAGGAACTGATAGACACCTTTTTCAAACGGTTTCCCCGCGTGCGCAACTACATGGATGCCACGCTGGAACAGGGACGACGTGATGGCTATGTCTCCTCCCTGTTTGGTCGTCGCCGCGCCGTGCCCGACCTGAATAGCAAAGGAGCCCGCCGCAGTGCAGCCGAGCGTGAGGCAATCAACTCGCCCATTCAATCCACGGCGGCCGATATTATGAAACTGGCAATGCTGCACGTCTCCCAGGCATTGCAAACCGCGCAATGCCTGGCAAAAATGGTGCTGCAAGTCCATGACGAGCTTATTTTTGATACACCACTGGATGAAGTTGAACAGGTACAGAACCTTGTGCGCACCGCAATGGAACAGGTCTATACGCTTAACGTGCCGCTCAAGGTAGATATAGAGGCAGGTGACAATTGGCAACAGATGCACGAAGTAAAAACGACATAACGATACCCACCTTTTCGATCGTTGCACCGGTCTACAACGAAGAGGAACTGCTCCTCGAATTCTATCGCCGCGTGGTAGCAACAATGGAGCCGCTGGGCGAGCCATTTGAACTGGTGCTGATTAACGACGGCTGTCACGACCGTTCACCACAGATCATGCGCGAACTGCACGCACAGGACGAACGTGTCAAAGTTATCAATTTCTCGCGCAACTTCGGCCACCAACTGGCTATCACCGCCGGCACCGACTATGCCCGCGGCAAAGCCATCGTGGTGATAGACTCCGATTTGCAGGACCCGCCAGAAGTTATCCCCGACCTCATCGAACGCTGGCGCGAAGGCTACCAGGTTATCTACGCCGTGCGCTCCGAGCGGGCTGGTGAAACCTGGTTCAAAAAAGCCACCGCAACCTTCTTCTACCGCATGATTACCAGCATCACCAGCATCAAAATCCCGGTCGACACCGGCGACTTCCGCCTGATGGACCGCAAGGTAGTGGATACGCTGAGCGGCATCCGCGAATACCACCGCTTTATGCGTGGCCTGTCCGTCTGGGTGGGCTTCCGTCAGGTGGGGGTGCCCTACAAACGGGACGCACGCAAAGCCGGCGAAACCAAATACCCGCTACGCAAGATGCTGCGCTTCGCCTTCGACGGCATCACCAGCTTCTCCTACGTGCCGCTGCAACTGGCAACCTACACCGGCTTTACCATTGCAGGCATTGCGCTTATCTTCATTTTGCTGGCGATGGCACTACGTTTGAGTGGTATCGAGGCATTCAAGGGGCAGGCAACCACACTGGTCAGCGTGCTCTTCATGGGAGGTATCCAACTCATCTTCCTGGGCATCATCGGCGAATATCTGGGTCGCATCTACAACGAAGTCAAACGCCGCCCGCTCTATGTGGTAGATGAGGCACTGGGATTTGCAGACGATCAGCCGGTCGCAGTTTTCTCGGACATGCACGAAAACGTGACGCGCGTCGTGCGCAAATAATCCTCATGATGCCATGTTCGGCTGAATAGTTTATTTCACCACGAAGACACGGAGACACAGAGAGAACAAGGTTTTTCTCATCTCTCTGCCCAAATCTTGGCGTTCTTGGCGTCCTGGCGGTTTCTCTCACTATTC
>CAYFVX010000291.1:0-5882 GCA_964346425.1 uncultured Chloroflexaceae bacterium
GGTATCTCTCAACCGCTTTGCAAAGCGGTTGATGAAAAAGTCTACACATGTGAGGTGTGAGGGAACCAGGTTCCCTCACACTCCCGCAGGTGACACCTGTTGAGGACAGAACATCCACCGGAATAAGCTACCGAATTTCGCACAAACAAGTGCCATCATGCCTTTCTGATGCGGCGCAGCACGCACGTTTTGGGGAACTTGCGGGGCTTCAGCCCCACAAAACCACCCCACTCTAATCAGGTTGGCGGCACGCCGCCAGTGAGCAAGCGGTCGCTTATTTGCGCGAAATCCTGGAAGCTAGTACACTCTTGCGTGCGTTTTTCCCTTGCGTAAGCAAAGCACACTGCAGGGAACACCTGTTGCGGGGTAGGCTGCAATACGTTTCAAGTAAGCCTTGTTTGTTGCAAGGGGCGTGGAGACTTTTGTCTCCTGAAAGAATTGTCTCTCTTGTTTTTTGCCGACGAAGTCGGCAAAAAACAAGAGAGAGACAGGTACAAAGCTGCGCCGCATGCGCATGTTTGCCGCGCAAAGCAGTTCTAGCCAAAGGTGAAACCTGTTGAGGAGATAGGGTGTCTGGTGTTCGTGGCAAAGCCGCGAACACCAGACACCCTACCCTTCACTCTCAACCTGACGAATGGGTATGCCGCGCTCGGCCAGATATGTTTTCACCTGCGCCACCGTATATGTGCCAAAGTGAAAAATCGAAGCCGCCAGCACGGCATCGGCATGGCCCTCAACCAGTCCCTGGTACATATCTTCGGGGGAACCAACCCCGCCTGAAGCAATCACCGGTACATCAACCGCCTCACTGATTGCTCGCAGCAACTCCAGATCATAACCTGTCTGCTGCCCATCAGCATCCATACTATTGATGACAATTTCGCCGGCACCTAACTCCACCCCACGACGGGTCCACTCGATAGCGTCCAGCCCGGTCGAACGTGGGTTGCCGCCGGTGTGGGTAAAAACCTCCCATTGCGCCTGTTCAGGAGCAACACGACGCGCATCTATCGAGAGCACAATACACTGGCTCCCAAAACGTCTGGCTCCCTCGGAAAGAACCTCTGGATGCAGCACTGCCGCGGTATTGATAGACACTTTATCCGCACCAGCCCGCAGCATATGGTACATATCTTCTGTCGTCCGGATGCCCCCCCCAACCGTCAAAGGGATAAAAACCTCGCTGGCAGTCTGTTCCACCACCTCAAGCATAATAGCCCGTTCATCGCTACTTGCGGTAATATCATAAAAAACCAGCTCATCAGCACCAGCCTGATCGTATATCTGGGCCAGTTTCACCGGGTCGCCTGCATCCCGATGGTTGACAAAAGCAACCCCCTTGACCACTCGTCCTGCTTTGACATCCAGACAAGGGATAATACGCCGTGTGAGCATCACATCGCCTCTTTCACCTATCCATCAATCGGTTTCAATATAGCTGTATTGTACCACACCCGTTGAGCATTCCTGCCCACAAACATTGCGTAGCACGATTGAATGGGGACTTCAAGGGAGTTCACCTGCGGGAGCGTGAGGGAATCTGGTTCCCTGACGCTCCCCTTTGGCGTGGGGTTTGTGTTTTTTGCGGCTACGCCGCAAAAAACACAAACCCCACCAGAATGGACTGGTACCCACACCTGTGTGTGTTTCCTGCCCGTTTGCAAGCGGAGCTTGCAGCGAGGTGAACCCCATCTGAACGCGCTGGCACGCTTTTGCGTTCGTCTTGCACCGGCAAGACCTTCGTCTCAGCCGGTCACTTTTTCCAGCAGTATGACCGGGAAAGAAGCCGATATATCTGCCAATGGTAAACCGGGTCTATCTTGCTGCTTCCCAACTGTAAAAGTTTCACCGGTAAAGTGATGCCGATAGCATTGACCAACTGCTGTCTCTGGCAGTACCAGCCAGGTATCTTGCCAGATATCTTTGCCCATAGGAGCCTGTTGTTTCTCATTGCATAGTCCGAAAACCAGCCGCGGCACGACAACCAGCATCCCCTCGTCTTCATACGTGCGGGTAAACGCACAGACATGTGCTTTGCATTGCCCGGTTGCTTCCAGTGCAAGATATTGACCGTGGTGGAAAAGGTTCGTGTGGGTGCGGCGGAATGCCAGAGTACGGTACATAAGATACAGTTTGATGCGCCCGTCGTGGCTGGTATCGAGCAACTCGTGGGTGAGATGGGTCAAATCTTCCCCATGCTGCATCAACCGCTGCTTCATCTCGGCAAGGAACTGTTGCCGCAAGCCAAAATCAACCGGCCGCCGATTGTCCGGGTCTACCAGGCTCAGGTTCCAGAGTTCTGTCCCCTGGTAAATATCTGGCACACCGGGTGATGTCAGCTTGAGCAGGAGTTGGGATAAGGCATTGAACTGCCCACACCAGGCAATCTGTTGTGCAAACGCAAACATATCCTGCAGAAACTCATTCTCCGTTGATGTGTCCAGAATGCGATAGATAAACTCCTGTACAGCCGTGTCATAATCCTGATTGGGTTGCACCCAACTTGTGTGAACTTTGGCTTCTTTGGTGGCTTTCTGCATATACGCAACGATACGCTGACAGAAATCATTCCATTCCTCTGAGGATTGAGGCGGCAACAGCGGGAAGCAGACAGAGTCTTGTTGCCCCTGGTCAGCGGATGGGTTAATCGGCCAGGCACCGAGCAAACTTTGATACAACAGGTACTCGTCATTGGAGTCCGGTGCAGCCATCGGGTTGCCATCGCGGTCATCTTCAATCGTCTTCTTTTTCGAATTCATCGTACTCCAGCGTTCCAGCACAGCTTGCCAACGTTCTGGCATTTCCGAAAGAACACCAAGGCGGGCTCGCACATCCTCGCTTCGCTTGGTATCGTGGGTCGAGGTCGTGAGCATGGTATGCGGCCAGAGGCGATGATTTTCTGCATTGCGATGGTGAAAATCGGAGACGGAATTACCGAAATGTGAGGGGTGCCCGCCAACCTCATTGAGCGAAGTTAGACGGTTGTACACATAAAACGTCGTGTCTTCCACGCCTTTCGCCATGACTGGGCCAGTCACCTGCTGGAATTTGCGCACCCATTGCAGCAGTGGTTCCCGCTCTTCGGGGCTAAAATCGGGGACGTTTTGCAGCAGCAATGTTTCCTGGATAAAATCAAAGACTGCTTCTGCGGTGCGTGGATTACGCCGCTTGGCTTCACCCACGGCTGCCTCGATATACTGACGGTCGCGGGCCAGTACCATATCTGTGCCGGTAATGTAGGTACGGTAGACGGAGAGCGAGGAGATAACCTCACGGATAGCAAAGGTGAGCATGTTGAGCGTAAAGTCGCGGTAGCGTCGGTTGCGTTCTGCAATACGCTCCAGTTGGTGACTGAGCGCGTAGATTTCGCTGTCCATCGAAACGAGCATGATGAGTTTTTTGTTGGAGCGCACCAGGTCTTGAAATGAGACCCGGCTCCGCGTATAGTTTCGGTAAATCGTATCGAAGGAATTGCCGTTGTCGGTATTGATGAACAGGCCATTGACGGTTGCCAGGAAGTCGTAGCCGGTGGTTCCGTGGACGGCCCAGTTTTGTGGTAGTGGCTCATCTTCGCTCAATATCTTCTCGGCCACTACATACAGCGGGTAGGAAAGCAACCCTTCCTGTTTTCGTTCACCTTCAGCCTGCAAACGCTCCTTCCTCCATGCGTCCATCCGTGCCGCAATTCGTTTTTGGAGCGTTTCGTCGTCGGGCATGTTGGTCCTGACTTGCGCAAGTCGGGTACGAACCTGATGAAACACATAGCTGTGTTGCAAATCATCAAAATACGCTGCCGGGTCAAACAGACCATCAATATGGTCAATGCGCAAGCCTGAAATCTTGTTTTCGGTCAGCAGACGGAAAATCAGCTCGTGCGTATCGGAGAACACCTGCGGGTCTTCAGTACGGATAGCCGCCAGATCATTGATATCGAAGAAACGGCGGTAATTGATTTCTTCAGCCGCAACGCGCCAGTATGCCAGCCGATAGGACTGGTCTTCAATGAGCGCATCCAGCAAATCGAAACTGCGTGGATCGCCAACTTTGCCATTGAATGCCTGCACTGCGGCATCTATCGCCTCCCGTACTTCGGTACTCTCCTGGTAGAGGGCATCAATACGCCGTTTGATGACTTCTTTTTCGCGGTTGCGCTCTACGAGCTTTTCCGGATCTAGCTCGGTGTGTGGTGGCAGGTAATTGATGGCCGTCAGGATGCTTTGAAACTCTTGCAATTCCTCGCTCTCATCGCCCAGAACCTCTGTCAGATGCTCAAGCTGGTAGCCCAGGATGGCACTATAACTGCCCGGCGCAATCGGAAATTTATTTTCCCAATAATAAATGGCGAAAGAGCCATCTTCATAGACCAGTTTGAGTTCACCATTTTCAAGGATACGTCCATACTGGTCACCCAGAATAGGCAGCAATACTTTGTTGGCAAGCTCTGGCTTGACCGGATGCCATTCAATATCAAAGTAGGAGGCATAATCTGAACTTGGGCCATTTTCCAACACATCCATCCACCAGCGATTGCACTCATCGCCAATCCCCATATGATTGGGTACGATATCCACAATCATACTCATCCCATGGTGTTGTAAGGTTGTAGAAAGGTGGTCAAATCCTTCTTCACCCCCAATGACTGGATTGATGATGCTATGGTCGCAGACATCATAGCCGTGACTGCTGCCAGCCCGTGCTTTGAAGATGGGCGATGCATAACAATGGCTGATGCCAAGATCGTGCAGATAGGGAATAAGTTCCTGCGCATGCGCAAAGGTAAAATCAGGATTGAACTGGAAGCGATAGGTTGCGAGCGGAATGCGACTCTGTTCAATCACCTCTCTTGTGACCGAGGCCACGGTGGGAGCGGTACTGAAATCTTGCATTTCTGTTATCCGTATTCCTAGCTTATCGCCAAGCGTCATAAAATGGTCGGTCCAGGAAAGCGCATCTTCTTCGCCCTCATCAGCACTCTCTTGTATTTCTGGATAGATGGTGGTAATCATCTCATAGTAGGCGTTCTGAATCTTCCAGAAATCCACATCAAATGGCATCAGATGGGCTACTTCGACCAGCGTATCGAGGTTTTTCAGCAAATTGAGATTTTCGGGTTGTGCCAGCAGTTGCTCAGATAATTGCTCCATCGTCTGATCGAGCGTGTAGATAAACTCCTCTTTATCCAGCTCAATATTCCAGATACGCGCACGCTCCAGGATAGACTCAATCGCCTCAATATCTGGTGGTGTTTCTTCAACCGCATGCCGCAGGTCACTATTGACTACAAACTCGGCAGCCGCATGCAGCGTTTTGGGCAGGGGAGTTTGCAACGAGGTCAGCATATGCATGAGCGGCGTTCGTCGCTCATAAAGCTGGCGATAAATGGCTTCATCATCATCCAGCGTGGATTGGAGGATAAGATCCAGGAAGGTTCGCTGTTCATCGCGGAAGAGCGTCTGGATAGAATAACCCAACCCCTCAAAATAGCCATCCAGCAAGCGTACAACCTCGGCAATATCGGCCCGTTCGGTCGTTTCGGCCACCCGTTCAACCAGATTATGGTAGGCGGTTTCATCATCGTGTTCACGTACTCCCGCATTGACATTGTTATCGCCAAAGTGCAACACGCCAAAACTGAAATTTTGCGTTTCGTTGGTAATCAGCGAGGTAATACGCGCACGACCAACGACTACCTTCGACATGCCTGGCTCGAAGCGGTGGTAGTCTTCTTGTTCGACCCGGTAACAGTAAATAGTATGTGTCTCGCTCTGGATAAAGTATCGCTCAAAGAGTGAAGTCACAGCATAGTGTGCGCCGACCCGTACCAGGTCTACTTCGGACGGTTGCACCCATCTTTCATAGATAAGCCGCCCGTTGCGATGCTG
>CAYFVX010000292.1:0-2329 GCA_964346425.1 uncultured Chloroflexaceae bacterium
TCCCAAAACCCCACCATAATGGGTTGCGAGGGGCAATGCCCCTCGCGCTCCCCGCTTGACGTAAGACTTTGCAATAGCCATGATATTCGTGCTATTCGTGGTTCCTGCCCGATGCCTTTTCCCAGTCTCCGACAAATACCTTTCAAATAAGCTTATCGGCCCGCTGAAAAGAAACCACAGATAGCCACAAATAGCCACAAATAACGCATGCTTATCCGTGTTCATCTGTGTTCATCTGTGGTAGAAATCATTATCTGAAAGGTATTGCGCTCTCCGGTCCCCGGTCTACGCTCTCCCTTTGCCTCCCTGCCCCCCTTTCGGGTTGCTCCCATCGCGGCCGGGCCGCAACAGCAACTGCTCCGCGGCAGAAAACGCATGCGAACGTATCAGCAGCGTCGTCACCACTGAAGTCAGACCAGCCACCACAAAAACAAGAGCCATCACCACAAACTGATACACGGCCGCATAGATCGGATCCTCCCCCGTCAACACCATACCCGCCATCAAACCCGGTATCCAGACAATACCCAGCGAGCGCAAACTATCAATCCGCGGAATCATACTCGCCTTCACCGCCGCCTGTACATACGGCGCAACCACCGTGCGTGAACTCGCACCCAACGCCAGCCCCGCCTCAATCTGACCGGCATGCGACTTGATTTCCGCCTCAAACCGATTGAGGGCCAGCCCCGTTGCCGTCATCGCATTGAACACCAGCATACTGCCGACCGGGATCACCGAAGTAATCGCCGGGTCTATCACCCCCAGCAACGTCATCACCAGAATCACTGCCCCCGAACCAAGAAGAATACCATACAGCGACACCTTGAACGCATCTGGAATATCCCCGGCCCGCTTCGCCGTCGTTGCCGCCGCCGCCACCATCATCGCCAGCAGCGCAAAAATACTCGTCCACTGCGGTCCTTGCAGCAGCACAATCAGCACCGACCCCACCAGCACAATCTGCACAATCGCACGGAGCAACGCAATAACCGTCTCGCGCTCCACATGGATAGACTGATAACGTGCCACCATCACCATACCCATTGCCATCATTGCCGCAACCACAGCCTGCGCAATCCCCAGGCTCAACGAATCATGAAAAAACTGGCTCAGCAATTACTTACTCCTCGGTAACTTTTCACATTCAAGGGATCAGACAAAGTCCGCAACCGGCCCGATATTCTTCAAACTCCCCTTTTCTATCTCCATCACCCGATGCGCAACCCGTGCGGCCTGCTCCAAATTATGCGTAATCATCAGACACGTCATCTGTTGCTCCTCCACAACGCGAGTTATCAACTGCTCCACGGCCTGCACCGATATCGCATCCAATGCCGAGGTTGGCTCATCCACCAGCAAAATGCGCGGACGATTGGCAAGAGTACGGATAACCGATACCCGTTGCGCCTCTCCCCCCGACAAATTATGGATATCCCGTTCCGCATAATCAGCCAGCCCTACCTGCTGCAAAAACTGCTCAATCGCATTCAGCGACAACGTTTCCCCGCGCTGGTGCGGACCAAACCGGATATTCTCCGCCACCGTGACGGGAAAAAGAAAAGGAGCCTGCAACACCATCCCGACGCGCCGACGCAACTCCGGGGGCGGAATCTCGCGGTAATCCTGCCCTTCCAGATACACCGTACCGTCGGTCGGCTCATCCAGGCGATTGAGCAACCGCAAAAAAGAAGACTTACCTGCCCCACTGGGGCCAACAATCGCCAACACTTCCCCCTGATGTACCTGGATCGAAATATCATGCACCAGGCAATGCTCCTGAAGACAGCGCGTCAGATGCTTTGTTTGTAAAATCGGATTATCTGGCATATACCACGTCTAGTTCAGGCTCTCCTCAGTCTGATACGCCCGATGTCGTTCAATTGCTTCGCCCAACTGTTCGGCAAGCGATTGGAGCGATTCCGCCAGCAGACCATCTTCAATAGTCTGCGTCTGCTCTTGCAACCAGGCAATCACCCGCTCCTGCTGCTCATGTTCGAGCAGGATAGTAGCAACCTCCCCACTATCGAGTGCCATCGCCAGTTCGGCCGGGTTACCATCCCCCGCGTGTGGTCCCCGCTGAGCAATATAGCCATGCTTCCTGGCAATACGCCGCAGAGCCCCCCCCAGAGCCGCAGAAGTCAATGGCGGAATGTGTGCTCGTCGTCGTCCCGGTCCATGCTGCCGCATATGCGCATGGTCATGCCGATGGCATCCCTCGTGTTCGTGGTCGTCATGGTGGTGGTGATGTCCGCCACAGCAGTGCCCCCCACCGTGCTCGTGGTCGTGCTCGTGGTCGTCATGGTGGTGATGGTGATGTCCGCCACAG
>CAYFVX010000292.1:2429-5875 GCA_964346425.1 uncultured Chloroflexaceae bacterium
GCTCGCCCCCATGCTCGTGGTCGTCATGGTGGTGGTGATGGTGATGTCCGCCACACTCGCCCCCATGCTTATGCTTGTGTTCGTGGTCCGCATGGTGATGGCGACGCCCGCCATGCTGGTGTCCACCCTCGTGGGTAGCGTGACCTGCCTGATGCCCATGTCCCCCATGCTTTGCAGCAGCCGTATATGCATGCTCCTGGGCATGTTCTTGCCGCTGGCGTGGTCGCAGCCCTGAAGGGGTACGGCGTTGATGCTGCTTGCGCGTCTGCGTATCCCGTCCTGAGCGAATGCTACCGCTTGCCCACATCTTTTTCATTTTCTTCATATGTGTTCTGTTCATAGCTAACACCTCCTAGAAACTTATAAGTTTAACCACATCTGTCAGTGTAGCAGGAACTTATAAGTTTGTCAAGCGGCTGTTATCGGTGGTATCTGTAACCTCACTTCCCTTCTGTTCATCGTATACTTGTATACCTGTACTATAATAGAAGAGACTTTGCCCACCAGACTAAAATCGTAAAGCGTAGCAAGAAAGCGTAACAAGAAAGGGAAAAGCAACACCTATGAGCGAAACATATGATATTGTCATCATTGGTTCTGGCCCAGGCGGATACGTCGCAGCAATACGCGCCAGCCAACTTGGACTGAAAACCGCAGTCGTTGAAAATGGTCCCCTCGGCGGAACCTGTTTGAATATTGGCTGTATCCCGACCAAAGCACTTCTGCACAGTGCTGATTTACTCGAAGAATTCAAAGAAGGCAAACGGTTTGGCGTCACCGCCCAGGACATCTCCTTTGACCTGACCGCAGCCATGAAACACAAACAAACCGTCGTCAAACAAAGCAGCGATGGCGTAGGCTTCCTGTTCAAAAAACACAACATAACCATCTACCAGGGTCGTGGCAGCGTCGCTGGCAAAGGCCAGGTGCATGTCGCACTGAACGAAGGCGGTGAACAAACTCTGCAAACCTCCAACATCCTCATCGCCACTGGTGCCAGACCCCGCTCCATTCCCGGCATAGAAATTGACGAAGACCGCATCCTCTCCTCCACCGGTATGCTCGAAATAGCAGAAGTACCGGAGAGCCTGCTGGTCGTCGGTGCCGGAGCAATCGGTGTGGAATTTGCCTCCATGTTCCGTTCGTTTGGCGCAAACGTCACCATTGTCGAAGCCCTGCCACGGCTGGTACCGCTGGAAGACGAAGAAGTCAGCGAAGAACTGGAAAAAGCCTTCAAACGCCGCCGCATCAAAGCCCTCACCGGCGCAAAACTCAACGGCGTGCAAAAGAACGAAAACGGCGTTGTCGCCACTGTTACGGATAGCAGCGGCAAAGAACAACAGATAGAAGCGCAGCGCATGCTCATGGGCATCGGCATCGCTCCCCGCACCGCCAACATGGGTTTGGAAGAAGTGGGCATCAAACTCGACCAGCGCGGTTTCATCCAGGTAGACGAACACATGCGCACCGGCGTAGAAGGTATCTACGCGATTGGTGATTGTGTCCCGACACCCTGGCTGGCGCACGTTGCCAGTGCCGAAGGCATCCTCGTCGTCGAACACATAGCCGGTCAGGACGTACACCCCATCAACTACAAACAGATACCCGCTTGCACCTACTGCACCCCCCAGATAGCCAGCGTTGGTCTCACCGAAGCAAAAGCAAAAGAGCAAGGGTACGATGTCAAAGTGGGCAAATTTCCCTTCTCTGCCAACGGCAAAGCCCGCATTCTGGGACAGGCACGCACCGGCTTTATCAAAATCGTTGCCGACAAGCAATATGACGAAATCCTCGGCATGCACCTGATAGGAGCCGGTGTTACCGAAATGATCGGCGAAGGGGGCCTTGCCCTGAGCCACGAAGCCACCGGCAAAAGCATGATGCACACCATCCATGCCCACCCGACCATCTACGAATCCATTGGCGAAGCGGCCCACGCCCTCGTCAACGGCGAAGCCATCCACATATAGCGACCATGCAGGGGGTGGTTGCGGCAAAGCCGCAACCACCCCCCACAGCCAAGCGTAAATGATATGCTATCATACACAGGAGGAGGTGGCGAAAAAGCACGCAGAACCCATTGCTGCAACAAATGCCCTTCACCACTCGTCATTATAGGCATAGATGGGACAAAACGTAGGGAGACCCCATGAGCAATCAACTGGAAAAACTTCACCACCTGCGTGAAGTCGCATATGAAGGCGGCGGTAGCGAACGCATCAAACGGCAACACGAAAAAGGCAAACTGACCGCCCGCGAACGGATAGCCCGCCTACTCGACGAAGGCAAATTTCAAGAACTTGGCACCTTTGCGCTGCACGATGTCAACGACTTTGGCATGGACAAAAACCGCTACTATGGCGACGGCGTCATCACCGGCTTTGGCACCATAAACAACCGCCGCGTAGCCATATACGCCCAGGACTTCACCATCCTTGGCGGCTCATTCTCCGAAGCCCAGGCGCATAAAATCTGCCGTATACAGGACATGGCTCTCGAAAGCGGCATACCGCTTATCGGTCTCAACGATTCCAGCGGCGCACGTATTCAAGAAGGCGTGCGTAGCCTGGCTGCCTATGGTGAAATGTTCACCCGCAATGTTCTTGCCTCCGGCGTCATTCCCCAGATTTCTGTCATGCTTGGCCCCTGTGCTGGTGGCTCTGTCTACTCCCCCGCCCTGACCGACCTGGTCATCATGGCGCGAGAAACCAGCTTCATGTTTAGCACAGGCCCGGAAGTCATCAAAACCGTCACCGGCATGGAAGTAACCCCACAAGAACTTGGGGGCGCATTCGTGCATAACAGCAAAAGCGGTGTTGCCCATTTCCTCGCCGAAAACGATGAACAGGCCCTCGATCTGGTCAAACTTGTTCTGAGCTACTTCCCGCAAAATAACACCGAAGACCCACCGCGCATCATCCCCTACGACCCACCAGACCGCCGCGAAGCAGCCCTCAATGACATCGTACCAGAAAATGACGATGAACCCTACGACATGCACCACATCATCGAAATGGTCTTCGACCGCGACAGCTTCCTCGAAGTCCACAAAGCATACGCCCACAACGCCATCGTCGGCTTTGCCCATCTGGATGGTTACGTCGTCGGCATCGTTGCCAACCAGCCAGCCTACCTGGCCGGGGTGCTGGACATCGACTCCAGCGACAAAATATCCCGCTTCGTCCGTACCTGCGATGCCTACAACATGCCCATCGTCACCTTTGTAGACAGCCCGGGCATCCTGCCCGGTGTCGCAGCCGAACATCGCGGAGCCATCCGTCACGCTGCCAAAATCATCTACGCCTACTGTGAAGCAACCGTCCCCAAAATATCCGTCGTAACACGCAAAGCCATCGGGGGAGCCTACATCGCTATGAGCTCGCGTACCATGCGCAGCGACCTGGCTTTTGCCTGGCCCTCTGCGCAAATTGCCGTCATGGGACCAA
>CAYFVX010000293.1:0-1869 GCA_964346425.1 uncultured Chloroflexaceae bacterium
CATGGCTTTCGCAAAGTCTTATGTCATACGACATAAGACTTTGCGAAAGCCATGGGACCACAGAGAACGATGTTCTCCATTATCTTGGAAAAAACTTAGAAAATCCCTTTTTCTGTTTAACCATATTACAAGCTTTTTTTCGTATACTTAGGGTGGACATACACAAACAGCCCTGGATAAGAAAGGATACGCGTATGAAGACAGCCAGACGTGGCATTGTACTGGTTGCCGTCCTCGCCAGTTTGCTGGCAGTCGGGCTAACGCTGGCACAATCCGAGACACCAATCGCAGAAACAGCCCAGAATGGCATCACCTTGCATTCATCAATCATTGGGATTAGCGGCGGGTACATGGAGAGTGGCACGAGTAGCCTGCAAGCACTCATTGGGCAACCTTTCATGGCAGACGAGAACGCAGATGGAGTCACGTTGCGCTCCGGTTTTGGCCCCGTTGCATTCGACGCTCAGAACGAAACAGACGTGGATGAAGAAGTAGATGAAGGAAACCAGTTGTATTTGCCAGTAGTGTATCGGTAAGCAAAGGAGAACAGATTTATGTATCGCAAGATTGCTTTGAGAGTTGCATTGAGTGGATTATTGACATTGGTATTACTGATGGGCACAACGAGCCTGCAAGCACAAAATCCACAAGAAACTCCTGAGAGTACCCCTGCCGCCACCGCCGGCAGCAAAATCCCATTTCAAGGAGTATTACAAGAGAACGGGCAGAACGTCAGTGGTAACCGCGAAATCGGGTTTACCTTCTATACGGACGATACCTGCACGACTTCGGCAGGAGCTACCTACACCGAAACCGTGACCGTCCAGGATGGTCTGTTCAGCGTGGGCATTGAGGTAGACCAGAGTCTGTTCAATGGACAGGCATTGTGGATGGGAGCCTCGGTTGGCGGGCAGGAACTCGGTTGCCACGAGTTGATGCCTACCTCGTATGCACTTGGTCTGGTGCCGGGAGCCGAGATGGATGCTGCCCTGGAAAACGGCTCAATGCTGCGGGCACTCAACCGTGCAGAGACGGGCAAGACACGTGCTCTGTATGGCAAAATTTACTCTACGGACGAGGATGCGGCTGGTGTCTACGGGCATGCCGGCGCAACCAGTGGTGAAACATTTGGTATCTATGGCAAAAACGACTCGACCACTGACGGTGCAGCCGGGGTTTATGGCACCAGCACCTACACCGGCACGACGGGCAAAGTCTACGGCTTGTATGGCTACGTGAATGCACCGAACGGTCGGGCATTGCAGGCAATGAACGAGGCAACCACTGGGCAAGCACGAGCCGTCTACGCCAAGAGCATGTCCAGCGAAGCCCAGGCAATCTACGGGCATGCCGGCGCAACCAGCGGCGAAACCTACGGCGTCTACGGCAAGAGCGACTCGCCCAGCGAGGGCGCGACAGGCGTGTACGGTACCAACACTTCAGAAGAAGGCAAAGTCTACGGCTTGTATGGCTACGTCATGTCGCCGGATGGTCGGGCATTGCAAGCAGTCAACGAGGCAACAACCGGGCAGGCACGGGCTATCTATGGAAAGAACTACTCCGAAGATGGCGGGCAGGCAATCTATGGACATGCCGGTGGGTCAACCGGCGAGAACTACGGGGTCTACGGGAAGAGCGATTCATCCAGCGATGGGTCGGCAGGCGTCTATGGCACCAGCACCTACACCGGCACGACGGGCAAAGTCTACGGCTTGTATGGCTACGTGAATGCACCGAACGGTCGGGCATTGCAGGCAATGAACGAGGCAACCACTGGGCAAGCACGAGCCGTCTACGCCAAGAGCATGTCCAGCGAAGCCCAGGCAATCTACGGGCATGCCGGCGCAACCAGCGGCGAAACCTACGGCG
>CAYFVX010000293.1:1969-5858 GCA_964346425.1 uncultured Chloroflexaceae bacterium
GGCATGCCGGCGCAACCAGCGGCGAAACCTACGGCGTCTACGGCAAGAGCGACTCCGACACAACCGGCTCAGCGGGCGTGTATGGCACCAGCACCTACACCGGCACCGAGGGCAAAGTCTACGGCTTGTATGGCTACGTGAATGCGGCCAATGGTCGCGCATTGCAGGCGGTAAATGAGGCACCGACCGGACAGGCACGGGCCGTCTATGCCAAGAACTACTCCGAAGATGGCGGACAGGCCATCTACGGGCACGCCGGCGGCGCGACGGGCGAAAACTACGGCGTCTACGGCAAGAGCGACTCCGACACAACCGGCTCAGCGGGCGTGTATGGCACCAGCACCTACACCGGCACCGAGGGCAAAGTCTACGGCTTGTATGGCTACGTGAATGCGGCCAACGGTCGCGCACTGCAGGCGATGAACGAAGCGACAACCGGGCAGGCACGGGCCGTCTACGCCAAGAGCATGTCCACGGAAGGTCAGGCAGTCTATGGACATGCCGGCGCAACCAGCGGCGAAAACTATGGTATCTATGGTAAGACGGACTCGCTGGCAGGGTATGGGGGATACTTCACCAACACGGCTGGTGGAGCGGCTGGCTACTTTGAAGGAGATCTGGACGTAAGTGGGACGATTACTTCGACAGACAATATTGTTGAAATGGAAGCAACTGGCTATGCAAACAACCCGGTGGTCCACCACGGTGTCAACGCACCGCAGCAAACCAACATGTATGTCGGGCGGGTCACATTGGATGGGAGCGGCGAAGCCACGGTAACTTTGCCAGACTACTTCGAGGACCTGAACACGGACTACACCTACCAGTTGACCCCAATTGGTAGTGCAGCACCAAACCTGCATATTTCCAGCGAAGTGAGCAACAACCAGTTCTCCATTGCAGGAGGCACAGCAAACCTTGAAGTCTCCTGGCAGGTCACTGGCATGCCTCAATAGCTCAATAGGATGACAGCACGCAAGGAAAAGTTATCAGGTGCTCCCTCTATTCCCCTCGCTCACACAATGGTGGGTGGGGGGGGATCCTTCATAGATACGAACGTAGCAGTTTTTTCCCTGGATTGTCCACGTTCGCCGATCCCTCGTCACCGCTCCCGCTTTGAACCGGCCACACCACCTGTAATGAGATAGACAGATTTTCCTGCTTGATACCAGCCACGTTATGCCAGGAGTATGGTATGATTTAAAGCAATACAGACACTCAGCTATCTCGTTCATGACACAGGCCGGGGACGTATGAAAACAGCCATTCTTGAACAACGCATTCGTGGAAAACTCTCGACCAGATTTTTTCAAGAACTTTTCGGCAACTCTATCCAATACCCGCTGGCAAATATCTTGCTCGAAGCCATGATTGCTTCGCCCCTTGCCTACATGCAGACACTGGACCCCTATTTTTGCTTGCTGGCTGGCGTCATTCAGGCATACTGGCTCGCAGAATGGGAAACCTCCTCACATCCGCATCGTTTCCTGGGCAACCTCATCGGGCCGGCTTTTTATACCATTGTCGGCATTATTCTGGAAGGCACGGCCTTTCTGAGCATACCCGGTCATCAAGTCTACTGGATATTTTCGCTGGCAATCGGGCTACTCCAGGCATTGCACTATCATATCAAAGGCTGGCTTTGCTCCATTGCCATCGTGACGGAGGCGGTAGCACGAAGTAGTATTCTGCTGGTTATGTACATCATCTTTGAGATGTCGGGCTATCTGCCCTGGCTGGTGCTGCCGGGCTTCTTGCATGACCGTAGCCATTTCTTTGTCACTATTGCTATCCCCTTGATCGGCTTGAGTGTTGGACTGTCACAGCTTACCTCACAACGCTACCTCACCCTGTTGCAAGAAACCGCCGACCAGCTCAAAATCTACTCAGAGTGGTTGCTCGGACGTGACCTGCTCGGTGCCGCAGTGGTTGACCCGACCGCCTTGAGCCTGACCCGCAGAAACCGCACGGTGTTGTTTATGGATATTCGCGGGTTTACCAGTTGGAGCGAAACCCATACACCCGAAGAAGTCATCGCTATGCTCAAGGGCTATTATGGTGTCGCAGAAGAAATATTAAAGTGCTATCGGGTCATCAAGTTCAAGTATTCGGCGGATGAAGTGATGGCGGTCTTTCCAACGGCCCAGGACGCAGTTCAGGCTGCTCGCGAACTCCGTGATGCCGTCGCGCGTATCATTGGCGATTTTTCGCTGGGAGCAGGCATTGGTATTCATAGCGGCGTGTTGATGGAAGGGTTGATGGGTAGCGAGAGCGTGCAGGGCTACGATGTGATGGGCGATACAGTCAATACCGCCAAACGGATTGAGGGCGCATGTGAGTCTGCCGAAATCTTACTATCGCAGGCAACCCATGATGAACTTGGGCAGGATAATCATACCGGGCCATCACGCCAGATTTCGGTCAAAGGCAAGCAGGAAACCATCCGCGTCTACTTGCTGGATTGACGCTAATGCTCTGGCTCAGCCACCGGACTGCTCAAGGTGCGTAAGAATGCTTCCAGGTGACGCAATTCTGTTGCGCTGAGTTGCAGCGGTGGGTGTTGTGGGATACCAGCATTGAAAAAAACCAGCGTCTCATGGAGCGTCTGCATCTGGCCGGCATGCATGTAGGGGTCGGTATTCGCCACGTTGCGGAGCGTCGGTGTTTTGAATGCGCCGATCAATTCCTGGTTGTTCGCAGACAAACCAGCAAGGTGTTTACACGCAGCCTCATCTGCATCACTCCACCGGCTGAGGCAGTTAAATTCGTCCTGCAAAAGCTCTGCAATCCCCTGGGCGCGGCCAGGGTCCGGCGGCATTCCCTCGGCAGGGGGAACACCGATGGCGTAGAACTGATTGTCAGTAAACAGGGGACCACTATGGCAGGTAATACAGCGGGCTTTGCCAATAAAAAGACGCAAACCGTCTATCTCCTCACGAGTGAGGGTGTGTTGCATGGCGTGCATATTGTCTGTCAGCACAGCCTCCACATAGGTATCAAACCGCGACGGCAAGGGTTGCACCCGCCGCTCAAATGCCGCGATAGCTTTGCCCATATTGACAAACACCTCCGTCACGGCCGCTTGATCTGCAGCAGACATAGCTTCCCAGGCAGCCCGCACGGTCGCGTCTTCAATCGGGCCTGCCCTGGGTGGAAACCGCGACCTATCAGTGAAATCGGCGGGGAGCGGACCAAAGAGGTCTTCATACTCCTCACGATAGTGTTGCGCAATGATATGCGCGTACATGGTGCGATCTCCTCCATGCTCTACCGTTGCCTCCAATGGTCCCAGGGCTTGCGACCACAAGCTATCTTTGCGTCCATCCCAGAACAACCAGGGGTGATAGGCAACACCAACTATTGTTTGCGCGTTGCGTGTCATCTGGCCCAGACCATCCGAAACTGGCTGCTTGTCAGTAAATTTATGGCCTGGCAGGTGGCAGGTTGAGCACGAAACCCGATTGCCGATACTGAAGCGAGCATCAAAGAAGAGTTTTACCCCCAATCTGACCGCTTGACTATTTTCTGCATACGCATTGGACGGGGCAGGTGGCGGTGGTGGCAGGCGTTCTATCCAGAGCGAGCGCAATAGCTGCTTTTCAGCCGCAGACCAGGGATACAGGGGAGCGGACGGCAGCGAAAACCACAAACGCCAGCCCAGCAGCATCAGAATAGTCAGAATGATACCAATGATCATCACATGGGAAAGTTTGAAATGTCTGGAAGGGGTCAACGTGTTTGTCTGGCTTTCAGGCAATAGCACATGGTTTAGGTGTCACACCAAATATGGATAATGATTTCTACTCATTCTTCCATTCATTGTAACATAACGGTGGCGGAATTGTTCGACCACCCTTTGTTCAGAGGTTGTTGGCAAATATCATCTGTG
>CAYFVX010000294.1:0-5832 GCA_964346425.1 uncultured Chloroflexaceae bacterium
GACGCGGAAAAAACGTCACAAGTGGGCAGATCCAGCGGTTAAAAACCGCTGCTACAATTCCCAACGGGGTTCTTTTCCTCGAAAAAGTCTCCACATGTGAGCCCGCCGATCCCCGTGCGGCTGTCGCGACATCTTCTGTTGAAAAACAGAAGATGTCGCGACAGCCATGCATGCTATAACTCATACACCGCAATAGCCTCCTGCAACGATTGTGCCAGCATATTCAGGTCTTTTGCTGCCTGTTCTGCCTGTCGGGTACTCGCCAGAGCCTGCGTAGTCGCATGCTGGATAGCATGCATAGATTGCCCAATCTGCTCAATACCCTTTGTCTGTTGTTGCGCTTCATGGACCATGTGCATATTTGCCTGCGCTCCCTGCTCGACTTCGGTTGCTATCTGGTGAATAACCTCGCCGGCTCTACGCGAGAAACCTGTTCCTTTTTCAACCCCTTTTGTCCCCTCTTCGGTTACCATCACCGCCGTATTGGTTGCCTGCTGAATCTCGCCCAGGATTTCCTGTACCTGCACTGTAGCCGCCTTTGAACGCTCCGCCAGTTCACGCACCTGCTGCGCAACCACGGCAAAACTTTTCCCCTGCTCACCCGCTCGTGCTGCCTCAATCGCTGCGTTCAGGGCCAGCATATTGCTCTGGTCTGCCAGTTCGCTCACCGTCGTGGTTATAGAACCTATCATTTGCGTTTGTTCAGAGAGCGAAAGTATCGTCTGCGCAATACGCTCAACACGCTCCCGTATCAGCAGCATACTCTCTACTGTATCCTCAACCACTCCCGTTCCTTCCTGTGCCACAGAGAGCATTTGCTGACTCGTTTGCGCAACCTGACCAGAGCGTTGCGCAGTTTGCTGCGCGATAGACTTGACCTCATCAACTGTGGTTGTTGCCTGCGTAATTGCCGAAGATTGCTGCGTGGCACTGGCTGCCTGCTGTGTGGTTGCGGAGAGGATACTTGTCGCAACCGCAGCAATATTGGTGCTTGCCTGCTGTATCTGCGTGGTCATCATACGCAAACTATCAACCATATGGTTCATCTCTTGCCCAAGTTCCCCCAAAACTCCATCACTGTTTACCTGGATACGCTGGTTGAGGTTTCCATCGGCAACCTTGCGCACAAACGTGAGATATTCAGCAACAGCATATTCCAACTTCTGACGATTGTTCATTTCGATTTCTTGCAAATGCATCGCTTTCTCCTGTGCCTCCTGCTCCTGGTGAATACGATGCTCTAGCTTCTCCGCCATGCTGGTAAAACTGCTGGCTAATTGCCCAATCTCATCCTGACGCTTGAGCGCAGGACGACGACTCAGGTCACCATCCTCAATTGCATGCGCAACGTCAACCAGATGAATCAGAGGCCGACCAATCGTATAACGGGAAAAGAGCACCATAGCAAGCATAGAAACAAGACCAGCCCCAACCATAACGAGCAACGCATTCTGATTGAGCCGGTTGACTATTCCATTGAAACTTGCTGCCGGCACACGGTACATGTAATACCAATCGGTCAACGTGAACTGCTTTATCATCGTTTCGCTCGCTTCACCCGTGCTACCGGTGATTCCCCGCAAAAATACCTCGCGCGTTTGCATAGATTGCAACTGCGCCACCGCATCTGCCACCTGTGAGAGGCTGGTATTTGCTGCAAGCAATGCCGCAGTCTCCGCCCCAAAGCGGTTGTTTTCGATCATCTGCGCTTTTTCCTGCGCGGAAAGTGGTACGACCGGGCGAAACTGAAATTCGGGATGGGCAGGATGCGCAATCCGCACAAGATGCTTGTCAAGCAATACACCATAGCTCCCCTCGCCACCACGGTCAGTATCAAAGCCAATCATGCTGACAATCCGGTCAAAAACCAGCCGAATATCCACCACCCCGATAACGATAAATTCTTCGTTATACACCGGCGCAGTAATATGCGTCCATACTGTTTGCATACCAGGGTCAGTTGCCGGGTCAGAAATAGCAATATTGCCGCTCAAAGCCTCCTGTATCTCTGGTCTTGCCGCCAGGTTTTCGCTGACCAACTGCTGGTCGGTGCTCATAACAATCTCACCCTGTTCATCGAGAATGGAGATTGCCGAAAACCCATAGATATCTCTGATTAGACGAATAACTGCAATGGCCTCTCGTTGAGCTGCGCTATCTTCCTGGCTGTTGAGTACATTGATCGTGCCGGGTAACGAGGCAATAACGCGTGCATCGGTCTGCCGCTCAGCGAGATAGAGTTCAATACTGGCAACAGAATCGTCTACCTGCGACTTGATACGTTCGCGAGCCATCGTCAGCAAACTCTGACTGGCAAACGAAGCATTGACCAATGTTAAGATGAGCATTGGTAACACAGAGCCAGCCAGAAAAAAGAGAACGAGCCGGGTGCCAAGTGAGCGTGATGGAGAAAATAAGCGTGGCACTGTATACTCCTTTATGTAGAATCAAACCAGATTGGGTGAAACATGTGCAGAAGACTGTAACACACAACAACGGAAGAAGTCTGTTGAGCTTCGTTGGATGAAGCTATTGGTATCATGATACAGAAAAACGCAGGGAAAATGCAAGGATAGCGCGAGCGAAACAAACGAAGGGTATGCGAGATACCTGCTCTACCATTCATTCATCGAAAAAGACCAGGTCGTATTTCATCGCCTTGCGAATGAGACCAGCCATGTCTTGAACATTGAGTTTGAGCATCAAGTTGGCACGATGTTTTTCGATGGTCTTGACCGAAAGCTCAAGATGTTGTGCAATGGCAGCATTGGTATAGCCCTCAGCAAGCAACTGCAAAACCTGGCGTTCCCGCGGAGAAAGTCGGTCAAAAGGTTCTTCGGTGTCAACGGTTCGCCCACTTGCCATATCTGCTACGATGATTTTTGAGACGGAGGGGCTAAGATAGGATTCGTCACGACTGGCGGGCCCGTACCGCAAGATGGAGTTCCTCAGAGACCGACCGTTTGAGGAGATATCCGATAGCCCCATGCCGGATTGCCCGTCGCACCAGTGTCTCATCGTCATACATCGAAAGGATAACCACGCGTGTTGGTAAGCGCAACGCCTCTATCTGCTCTGTTACCTGGATACCATTGAGCAAAGGCATGGCTATATCGAGGATGATAACATCTGGTTGCAGCTTCTGAACAAGTTGAAGGGCTTCTTCACCATTGGATGCTTCACCAACAATCTGAATATCCCGTGTTTTCTCCAACAATGAACGAATACCCTGACGCACAAGATGGTGATCATCTGCAAGAACAACCCGTATGCCAGTAGCGAGCGGTTGCTCCAGAGATTGCTTGAGGTTACGGGCCAGTGCTCGCAAGCGGTCCATCGTAGCACTGGCAAGTTGCAGAGCTTCATCCAGGCGGCGATGCGAATCATCAGGACGATCATACAGGTCATCTTGCACAAGTTGCAGGCTAATCATCAAAGCCATCAGTGACTACTGATTCGCCTCATCGTGCAATTCACGCGAAAGACGACGACGTTCTTCCTCCTGGATGAACGTCATCTGGCGGGCCAACCGTTGCAATTGTTCATGCTTGGCTGCTAACTGGGTTGTGCGGTCTTCAACCCGTTTTTCCAGTTGGTCGTGGGTATGACGTAGTGCTTCTTCTGCTCGCTTGCGCTCGATAATCTCTTTTTGTAGATGCGCATTTTGTTCCTGGAGTTGTATCTGCATGGTGCGGAGCATATAGTGGGCGGTAACTCGTGCCAGGACCTCTTCAACCTGAAACGGTTTGGTCACATAATCTACCCCGCCTATCGCAAACCCGCGCACTTTGTCCACGACTTCATTGAGCGCACTGACAAAAATAACCGGAATATCGCGCGTTATCTGGTCGGATTTTAGCTTTTCACAGACAGTGTATCCATCCATATCAGGCAGCATAATATCCAACAGAATGACATCCGGCGGGGCAACCATAGCAGAAACCAATCCCATACGTCCATCTGGCATTGCGCGAACAGCATAGCCTCGTTCGTTCAATATCCTGACGAGCAGACGCAGGCTATCGTGGTTGTCGTCAATAACCAGGATAGATGGATGCTCAGGATAACCTGTCACATGCTCAATCAGAGTCACTTCTCCGATAATGCCTCTATTCCTTCCCAATCAACTGGGACGCCATATTCCAGATAATTCTTTGACCGTTGAACATAGAGAAGTGCGGCTTTATCTTCTGTATCAATAGCCAACACGCGATTGAACGAGGTAATAGCTTCGTGAAACTGGCGGCTATGATAGTGAAACAACCCCTCTTCAAAGTCGGCTCGTGTTTGGATTTTGACCGCCATGACTTCATCGGTGTGGCCTTCAAAAATTTCAAACACCGAAACCGGATCCTTTTTCCCTTTCACTTTCACCTGGTCCATAAAGCAAAAGTTGTATTTTTCGGGATGGTCAAAGCTGAAAAGCGTCCGTTCACTCACAATAATAGCCGCTCCATAGAGCTTGGTCAATCCCTCCAGGCGTGCTGCCAGATTGACGGTATCGGAGATAACGGTTCCCTCCATACGCTCTTCTTCACCCACCGTTCCAAGCATCACATTGCCAGTATGCAAACCAATACCAATCCGAATGGGGGACAATCCTTTAAGTTCACGCTTCTGGTTAAAGCGGTCAACCTCCTGTTGCATCTCTATAGCAGCCTGGATCGCATCATCCGCTTTGGCCGGGAAGAGGGCCATAATAGCGTCACCGATATATTTATCTATGAAGCCACGATTTTCACGAATTATCGGGCTGACCCGTCCCAGATAGGCGTTAATAAAGTCGAAATTATCCTGGGGGGTCATCTGCTCGGACAGGCTGGTAAAATCGCGGATATCGGAAAACATCACGGTCATTTCCTGCTGTATCTGGTCGCCCAACTTGACTTCGGTGATGCTCTCCTTGCCAAGAAACTGCAAAATTTCCCGCGGGACAAAACGGCTGTACGCATTGGTCAGCCTGACCTGTGCATCCAGTGAAGCCTGCAAGTTATCATACAGACGCGCGTTTTCGATAGAAATGGCAACCTGCGTCGAAAGCAGATTCAAGACTTCCAGGCGATCTTCAGTAAATGCACTGGCCGTCAGATTATTTTCGAGATAGAACATACCAACCAGTTTGCCCTGATTCAGCAATGGCGCACATAACATGGAGCGCGGTTGGTGATTGGTAATGTAGTCATCCTGGGTAAATTGTCCTTCCTGCGAGGCATCGTTGAGCACAACGTTCTGGCGTGTGCGGGCAACATAATTCACCAGCGTGGTGGGCAATGGGACATCAGGGTCACCTTCAATCGGGATTGATTGGAGGACTTTCACTTCCTCCTGATTGATAGAGCCTTCGGCCTCAATAAACCAGCGCCCCCCTTTTTCGAGAATAAGCACCCCCCGTTCCGCGCCAGCATTTTCAATAACAATGCGCATCATCTTTGACAGGAGCGCATCCAGCACAATTTCCCCGGAAATAGCCTGTGATGCCTTCATAACACTGGGCAGATCGAGAATGGAAGATATATTCTGCTCAGTCGTCGTGGCGGCGGTGCGCGTGGTGGTCGCCAGGCGTTTGGTGATGGAGGGGTCGCCAAATCCGGTTTCAGTCTGGACAATCATTTCCGGATAGCGATTTTCCAGATTGCGAACTTTTGCGGTAGCCCCCCAACGCTGATAGGTATAGATAGCATCGCGCAAATATGCCTGTGCTATCTTGGGCAGCTTCTTTTCATGGTAGAAACGGGTTGCCAGCTCGTATGCCAGAGCTTCTTCGTTGATATATTCGTTTTCCTGAGCAAAATGGATCGCCTGGTCATAATATTCCCGTGCATCACCATCCCG
>CAYFVX010000295.1:0-5822 GCA_964346425.1 uncultured Chloroflexaceae bacterium
ACGAACCAAAAATCCCCCCTGTGGCGTAGCGTGCAAAAAAATCCGCCGCACCCACCACCGCATCTATTCGTGGTATTCGTGGTTCCTGCCCGGACGTTACCATCGGAGTTCCGGTAGTGGGGGATTGGGTAGCTCACATGGGTAGACTTTTTTCCTATGCAAGAACCACACCGAGAATCGTAGCCGCGGTTTGTAACCGCGGGATCTGCCCATACGTCCGCTTCTTTTGCCGCAAAACCCGCCCGACTTCCGCACGGTGGATGCATCACTGGCGGGAGATCCAGCGGCTACAAGCCGCTGCTACAGTATCGCTCTACCGCTTTGCAAAGCGGTCTATAAAAAGTCTACCCATATGAGTGTGGGAGTGGGGTGTGATGGTTTTTCGACGAAGTCGAAAAACCATCACACCCCACTCTGAGTAGCAAAAACCTCCCTTTTTCTCCCAATTTCTCCCAGACTTCGTTCTTAACATTCGCCTGTTCACCCGTTACAATAGTAAGGAGAAAACTTTTCACGCCGTATCATTCCAAAAATTGTGGGGAGGGCCAGACTTCGCTCCAGATGATGTCTGGAGCGGAGCCTCTGGGGGAGGATGTGCTTAGCGGGGGGCATGCCTCAATGGGGTTCACCTGTGGGTGCGTGCGGGAACCAGGTTCCCGCACACTCCCCATTCTGGTGGGGTTTGTTGTTTTTTCGACGAAGTCGAAAAAAACACCAGACCCCACGGCAAAGCTGTGGCACGCGGCTCCGTGCGTTTTTGCCGTGCGCAAGCAGCACACAATACAGGTGAAACCTGTTGAGGGGGGGCATGCGCATTAATGTATGCGATTTACCGCTTCGCAAAGCGGAGGATTGGGGGCTACAAACCCCCGAAAAATGCTTTTTGTGGTGTTGTTTTGCGGCGTAGCCGCAAAACAACACCACTTTCCGCTAGAGAAGGCGATAAAACTGCCGCAGGCCAGAGCAACCACTGGATGGTACATCGTCTGCGTAGCATTAGGATGCGAGACGAACCATGTTGGTAAGCACAGAGCATCGCGCAGACGGTATCATACTTGTTTTTCTCTCTGGACGACTGTTTCAAGTGAATGCCGATGCGGTGCGCAAACGGTTGTTGCTCTTGATTGCGTCAGGCCATACATCGCTGATTGTTGACCTGGCGGCTGTTCCATTTGTGGATGACGATGGTCTGAAAGCCCTGGCTGATGTCTGGCAGGTTGCTCATCAATCAAAGAGATGTTTCTGCCTCATCCATGCCAATGAAACGATCAAGCAACACCTTGCTACAACCGGGACGCACCCTTCGCTTGTATATGCCAGCCTGGATGACGCGCTTGCCTCTTTCTTGAGCGTAGAGGATGACCCTGCTATGCTTTTCGACGATGTTCTCCATGATGGGGTTGCTGAGACAGTCATGGATCAAGACGAGAGGAGCGCAAGTGATAATGACCACACCCCCACTTGCTGAAGAGCAAACACACAATGGACAGGGCCCTGGACATAAGAAACCCCAGGGGAATATCCTCATCATTGATGACGAGCCAAATAATCTCAAAATCCTCACCGCCATGCTCGGCAAACATGGCTTTGCCATTCAGACCTTGACTGATGGTGAATATGCGTTGCACGCTATCAAAAACCACATCCCCGACGTCATTTTGCTCGACATAGCCATGCCGGGCATGAATGGCTATGAAGTCTGTGAAGCTCTGAAAGCTGATGTTCAGACGCAAGAAATTCCAGTTATCTTTATCAGTGCTCTGGATGATGTCCACAATAAGCTCAAAGCATTTGAAAGTGGCGGGGGAGATTATATTTCCCGGCCATTTCATTCCAGAGAAATGCTGGGCCGCATCAATGCCCACCTGAAACTGCGCAAGATGCAGCAAGAACAACAGCGCACCGAAGCAGCCCTGCGCGAGGCGCATAACGTCCTGGAGCAACGGGTGCAAGAACGCACGGCCGAACTCGCCCGATCCAATGCCGCCCTGCAGGTCGAGATTGAAGAACGTATCCAGCGAGCATGCGAACGGGAAGCAATTATTACGGTTGCTTCCGCACTCCGCACCGCTTCCAGCCTCAAGGAGATGTCCACTATTCTGCTTGAAGAGATTTCTGTGCTGGTGCGTGCCAGGGGCGCATTGCTCGTGATGAATCAGCCATTTTGCAATGCTGCTCTCGTGATTCAAGGCTATGGTATCTGGAAAGAGATGAGCGGCAACAGTACATTGACCAGCGAAGGGGTGATGTGCTATGTGCTTACCACCCGACGCTCCTACCTCTCGCTTGATGGTTTCAACGACGAAAAACTCGCGTCCCTCAACCTGCCGGTCCTAGTCCAATCAGTGGTCTCTATTCCGCTCGTTGCGGCCGAACAACCCATCGGTATGATTATGGTTGGCAGCGATAACCCCCTCAGTACCGACGATATGCATATCGTCAGTGCCATTGGCGATATGGCGGCCAGTGCGCTGCATCGCGAACAACTCTATGAGCAAACCCAACGTCGCCTGGAGCACATTCAAACATTGCATGCCATTGACCGCACGATTATTACCAGCCTTGACCTCGGGGTCATGCTGGAAATGTTTCTCTTGCAAGTGACCACTCGCCTGCATGTTGATGCAGCCGCGATTATGCTGTTTAGCCAGGATACGCTTCACCTGGATTATGCGGCCAGCCACGGCTTTCGTACCACGCTCATCCGCGAAACCTCGCAGTGGCTTGGTGAAGGACTGGCCGGCCGCGTGGCATTGCAAGAGCACATGCTCCATATTGCAGATTTGCGCCACCAGTCAGAACCGACCTGTGTCCGCAAACAGTTGTTGCACGATGAAGGGTTTGTGGTCTACTACGGGTTGCCGCTCATCGCCCGCGGACGTGTGAAGGGTGTGCTGGAGCTTTTTCATCGTTCTGCGCTCAACCCCGACCAGGAATGGCTCGAATTTCTGAACACGTTGACCGGCCAGGCTTCGATTGCCATAGACAATGCCGAAATGTTCAGCCGCCTCAGACAATCAAACAAAGACCTTTCCCACGCATATGACGTCACGATTGAGGGATGGGCTCGCACGCTGGAGCTACGCGATGCGGAAACAGAAGGGCATTGTCGGCGGGTGACTGACCTCACCGTGCGGCTTGCCCGCTACCTCGGCGTGAGCGACGACGCGATTGCTCCAATTCGGCGTGGGGCCATTCTGCATGACATAGGCAAAGTCGCTATTCCCGACGCTATCTTGCTCAAGCAAGGACCTTTGACCAGTGAGGAAATGGCAATAATGCAGAAACACACGGAATACGCGCACCAACTGCTTTCGCCTATTCCCTTTCTCGCTTCTGCCCTGGAAATCCCCTATTGTCACCACGAGAAATGGGATGGCAGTGGCTATCCGCGTGGCTTGCAAGGTGCAGATATTCCTTTTTCGGCACGGCTT
Source organism: uncultured Chloroflexaceae bacterium (assembly GCA_964346425.1). Classification (GTDB taxonomy): domain Bacteria; phylum Chloroflexota; class Chloroflexia; order Chloroflexales; family Chloroflexaceae; genus JAAUSY01. The sequence goes on from CAYFVX010000295.1 coordinate 3,435, forward strand.
TTTGCTGTGGTGGATGTGTGGGATGCCCTTTGCTCCGACCGTCCCTATCGCAAAGGATGGTCTGCAAAAAAGACGGTAGATTACTTGCAAGAGCATGCCGGCACGCATTTTGATCCAGAAATCGTCGGAGCATTTCTGGAAATGATGCGGCAGGATGGGAAAATCCCATAATTGTTTCATTGTGTGTTTTGGGGCTATATCTCCAGAACACAAAACGACCGTAATGCTTTGCGCAAGCAATGATCGCCGCAGGTTACCCCTTCCGAAAGGAGGTTTTGGCGGAACTGGCTCCGCGCGTCACATCGGACTATTTGTTTTACATAATAAAGCAGTAAACAAGCAAAGGAGAACAAGCACAATGGATCGCACCCCCATCACGCTCATTCGTCGGATGGCTCTCTTTCTCGTCAGTTTATTTCTGCTCGCTGCGTGTGGACAGGCAACCCCAAAAACCTCCGGTCCGCTGGTTGTCGAAGAAGAAACTGCCCCTGCCGAAGCAACCCCTGCTCCGGATGAGCAGGCAAATTCTGCTGAAGAAGGAGCAGAACAATCTGCCGAAGAAACACCCACCATTGCCCTGGTGATGAAAACGCTGACCAATCCGTTCTTTGTGGAGATGGAAAAAGGGGCACGCAAAGCTGAGCAAGAACTTGGCATCAATCTGCTGGTCAGGACGGGGGCGCAGGAAACCTCGATTGAACAGCAAATCTCCATCATCAAAGAACTGATTGCTGAACAGGTGGATGCGATTGTCATAGCCCCGGCTGACTCCAAAGAGCTTATCCCCGTGCTCAAAGAAGCGCAGGATGCCGGGATTGTGATTGTCAATGTAGATAATCGGCTCGACCCGGAGATATCGGAAAGTATTGGTCTGGTGGATGTCCCTTTCATCAGTGTGGACAATGAGCAGGGAGCCTATCTCTCGGCAAACTATGTAAGTGAACAGGTGACAGAGCCAACCGAAGCCATCCTGCTCGAAGGTATTCGCACGGCTGGCAATGCGGAAGACCGCAAAAATGGAGCCCTCCGCGCTTTTGAGGAAAACGACAATATTACCGTCGTGGGGATGGAAACCGCAAACTGGAAAATTGACGAAGGCTATGAAGTTACCGCCGAACTGTTCAAACAACACCCCGATGTCAAGGTTGTCTTCTGTGCCAATGACATGATGGCATTTGGCACCCTGCGCTACCTGGAAGAACAGGACAAGACCGATGTCCTCGTCGCGGCCTATGATGCACTGGAAGAAGCCAGAACTGCCATTCGTGACGGCACCCTCCAGGCAACCATTGACCAGCAGGCAGCCCTGCAAGCCGAAACAGGTGTTCAATACGCCGTGCGTGCGTTGCAAGGGGAGGAACTGCCGATCGAAACCATTGTAGATGTGCTCCTGGTGACTAAAGACAACGTTGAAACTATGTAGTAACCTTTATGTTTATCCAACGTCTTCTCGCCCGTTTCAATATGACCGGTAAACTGGTCCTCTTCCTGGTGGGAGTGAGTATCTTGCCGCTGCTCATTTTTGGCATCATTTCCTACAACACCTCGCGTGCAGTGTTGCAGAATGAAGTCAGCGACTACAACCAGGCGTTGCTCATCCGCCAGGAAGAGTATCTTGAACTGTTGCTGCAATCTATTGAAAGCCTGATGGACAATGTGTCCGGGGTTGAAGACATCAAGCAAGCATTGATTGACCAGAATGCCGGGCAGGATGCTTATACCCGCCTTTCGACCCATGCGAAAATCGGTTACATCCTGAATGGCTATCTCAACTTGAAAGGGTTGGTCTCCATCGATATCTTTTCGCTCACCGGCGATCACTACCATGTTGGAGACACGTTGAGCACCAGCAACATAGACCAGCAAACCTACAACCGCATCTATCAAGAGGCACTGGCGTCCGATGAGCGGGTCGTCTGGACTGGTATCGAGCAGAATATCAATGCCGATTCTACCTATGAGCAAGTGGTGACCTCGGTCAAGTTGCTCCGCATTTTTGATGCCGAAGAGTTACGCGAAGAGCCACTGGGTTTTCTCGTAGTAACCTACAGTGTCGAAAGCATCTACGATCATTTCCATCAGGCTGAACGGGATAGCCAATCAACGCTGATGATTGTTGATGCAAAAGATCGTCTCATCTATCACCCGGAACGAACACTCGTCGGCTCCCGTCTTTCTTCGACGTTCCTGGCTGAACTGACCGGTGAGCAAGGGTCATTTCTCATGGATGTTGAGGGCGAGGAAATGCTGGTGAGTTATAGCAAGTCTGCTATCAGCGGGTGGGTGCTGATCGGTCTGGTGCCAGTGGAACAATTGATGACCAGCGCGGATACCATTCGCAACATGATGGGCGTGGTATTGCTGGCAAGCTTCGGGTTTATTGCGTTG
>CAYFVX010000296.1:0-5821 GCA_964346425.1 uncultured Chloroflexaceae bacterium
ATCCCGCATTTACCATCAGAGTCAGTGTAGAGGGGGGGGGATGGCGGCAAACTCATGCGCATGAAGCTCGCGCATGTTTCCTTTTGGGGCGCAGTCCCAGCCCCCTTTTGTTTGTTTTGTTTTTTGGCGGCGTAGCCGCCAAAAAACAAAACAAAAGGAATTTTTTGGGTTGCAACTCCCAATCCCCCGCTTTGCAAAGCGAAAAGCCGCTTAACTTCATGCGCATGGGGAGACCGATGGAGGACGGTGGATAGGAACCCGTCCGAGGGGGACAACTGAATTGGCAAATGCGCCGGTTTCTGTTGTGAAGATACCTAAGGGAGAGGCGACTATCTCAGTTGTCTCTCCCTTTGTGTTTAGACGTTCAGGTGCGTTGTATGTGTGCTTAGAGCGGGTCTATATGATAGACACGTCCTTCGACATCTTCTTTGCCGATAACTTCCATTTCGTGCCCAAGCATTGTTTTTCCAGTGATAGAGCTGATTGCTCCAATGAGGACGCCGAGGGTGTACTTTGGTGAGGCGCACTCAAAGGAGCGTACTTCGTAGCCACCATTGTCTTTTGCGACGACGCTTTCTATAAGACAAAGTCGGGTTCCATCGGGACCAAATGCCTGGCGCAGTTCTTTTTGGATTTCTTCGGCACACTGGTTACTGCATTCGAGCTGCATACTTTCGATCAAATCCCGTCCACGCTGGCGACCGGCGTCTATGATAAGCGCGGATCCTGCCAGTTCCTCGGCATCGTCATGCAGATAGCGAAAGCAGACAACGCTCATAAAGGGGCCAAGCGTGGGTCGGTTTATTTTCAGTTCTTTCATCCTCATGCCTCCTTGCATTTTTGTTTGGGGCCTATCAGAGAACGTTGCCAATTTCCTGGGCCGCATCACGTGCTTCGAGGCGTACCATACCGAGATTGGCTCCCAGTTGCAGGTTGACGGCGAGCAGGCTCTGGTCACCGGCGGGTAGCACCATGAAGAGCCCATCCACGGAATCGATGATGGTTTCTCTGGGGACACCAATTTTGAGCTCCCCTGAGACACGACGGGTAACACCCATCATTGTTGCGGCGACTGCGCCTACGCGGTCAGCGTTGACTTCGGTGGACATGCGTGAGACAAGAACGATACCATCCATGCCGACTGCGGCAACTCCAATGACGTCCTGTCCGGTGTTTGTTCTGAGCTTATCCAGGATTTCTGCGATTTGCTCCTGTCGTGTTGACATTTTTTGTCGTTCCTTTCATCCATGCTCAATTTTGTTTCACATGTTTTGTGGCGCGGTTTGTTGCACCCCTGATTCTATGAACGGTTGGTTCGCTTTGTTTTGCATAGTTTGCTGTGCTGGCGGCAAGCAGTTGGGTGGGGGTGGGTTTCCATTTATGGGCGGAGTTTACCACTCCCCGATAGCATCCATTTTCAAGCATGGTTTCGTTGCTTGAAACACGTGCCAGCAATTTCCCTCGTTTCTTATTGTAATTGCTTTTGCCTTTTGTGACAATCCAGCTTTTCCAACAGCATACTCCCGCAGGGCGTGGTGCGTTTTTGAGAAGCAGAGGTTGATGTTGCACACTCCTGCGGGAGCTTATGAGTGGCTTTCTTTTTCTGAAATGCTCAATATTTTTGTTCCCGCCCTTTTCATCCAGTATACGCTTTTGGCAGGGAGGTGTCCATACGTAGGGTTGCGTAGTTTTTGCGTGGGGGGATACGTAGTATCCGCGGTCACTCCTCCACCTCTCGCGGGACGCGTGGCAGGATGGCGGAGACGACTTCGTAGTTGATGGTGCCGAGCCAGGTGGCTACCTCATCGGCGGTAATACAATCTTCGCCCTGTTTGCCGATAATAACCACGGGGTCGCCGCGCCTGGCTCCTGCGATGTCGGTGACGTCTACCAACGCATAGTCCATGCAGATGCGCCCGACAATAGGCGCACGTTGCCCGCGGATGAGCACTTCGCGCCACGGGGGGGAGCGGCGGAAACCGTCGGCGTAGCCGACGGGGATGGTGCCGATACGCGAGGGGCGTTGGGTGGTAAACGTGCCGCCGTAGGAAAGAGCCGTGCCGGTTGGCAACGATTTCACCTGCGCGAGTTCTGTGTGGAAGGAAAGGGCCGGGCGGAAATCTGTAGGCAGCGGTGTTTCATCAGCCGGGCTGAGGCCATAGCAGGCGATACCAGGGCGCACCATATCGAAGCGTGCTGCGGGAAAGCGTAGCAGAGCGGCACTGTTTGCCATATGGATAATGGGGGGGCGCAGGCCAGCCGCCGTTATCTGGTCTACTGTGTGCTGAAAACGGGTAAGTTGCAGGCGGGCAAACGACTCATCGTTACTGTCGGCCGTGGCAAAGTGCGAATAGAGACCTTCAACGTGCAGATGAGGCAAATCGGTGAGAGCCTGGAGAAAAGGCACCGCCTCCGCCGGCGGCATACCAAGACGTCCCATACCCGTATCTATCTTGACATGCACCGTGGCTTCGCGCTGCAACGCGATGGCTGCCTCGGAAAAAGCACGCGCAACGTCAACTTCAAAAATAGCGCACATAATACCGAGGCGCACCGCTTCGCGGGCCTGCCACGGCGGAGTATACCCAAGCACCAGCACCGGGGCCGTAATGTCTGCCTCGCGCAGGGTGCAGGCTTCGCTCAGCGTCGCGACGGCCAGCGCAGTAGCGTGGCTACAGAGAGCTGCACGGGCAACACGAACGGCTCCATGCCCATAGGCATCCGCCTTGATGACAGCCATAAGCGGAACACCAGCTATGTCGCGCAGGCGGCGGATATTGTGGGCAATGGCATCGAGGTCTATGCGGGCTGCAGTGGGACGGTCGGGCATACCAATGCGGATGCAATGCCAGACGGGTTCTTGCCGAACCAGCACGTGCGCCGGGTTGATAGTCGGATCGAGCAAGCCAGCGACAATCCGTTCCATGCGAGCGTTGGCACTGCCTTTGATGAGGATGAGATCGCCTGGCCCCAGGTCGGCGGGGAGCGCATGCAGCGCAGCGGTGGCGGTATAGACGACACTGGCTGGCAGGTCGGGGCGGGTTTCGTGCGCGGACTGGATAGCTGTGGTGCCCCAATCTCCTTTGCAGATGAGCGTATCGGCGATTTCACTCGCTTGCTTGCCCATTTCGCGGTAACTGCTCTCCGGGTTGGGTGTGTGGTCGCCAGGGTCGCCGAGCAGGACAATGCGGCGTTGCGCAGGCAGCGCAGCCAGAGAACAGAGGGCGGACCGGATGGATGGTGGCGCAGAACTGGCGGTATCATCCAACACCATAGCCCCGCTTTCGGTCGGAAGAGGGCGCAGGTGTCCGTTGAGCAGTTCAATATGCTGCACCATATCGGCCGCGCTTTCCAGCGGAAGTCCGCAAGCAAGTGCAACGCTGATAGCTGCCAGCGCGATAGGGATGGCAGGCTCACCGATAAGCGGCATGCAGGTTTCCAGCGTGGTGGCTGGCTGGTCGGGCAGTGCAGGGTGGCCCTGCCAGTGCAGGCGCAGGCGCGTTTCGCGCAGGGAATAACGAATATCTGCGGCAGAAAGCGTGTGGGTGGGTTGCTGCCCGAAGGTGATGCAGTGCGCGTGCGTGTGTTTGTGCATCGGGGCAACATATGGGTCATCGCCATTGAGGATGGCCCAGCCATCGGCGGGCAGGTTCTTCAGCAGGGTGCTATGTTCGCGGGCAATGTTGTGCAGCGTGCCAAACGATTTGCCATAAACATTCCCGATGGCAGTGATGACACCGATATGCGGCGGAAAGAGCGTGGTCAGTTGTTGGATTTCTCCGTGGCTATCAGCACCAAACTCAAGCACGGCGTAGCGGTGGTGCTGGTTCAAGCGGGCGAGGGCAATAGGCAGGCCAGGCAGCGCATTGTAGCTCTGGCGGCTGGCAAACGTCGGGCCGAGCGTCTCAAGGAGCGTCGCAATCGCGTGTTTTGTTGTGGTTTTGCCGATACTCCCCGTCACCGCAATCGTCATCGGTTGGAATGTGCGCAGACGATGGACTGCCCAGCGTTGGATAAGGTGTTGCGGATTGTCGCTGAGGATGATAGTGGCGTTTTCGGGATTATGCGGCAACCAGGTACAGATGACGCCAGTTGCCCCGGCAAGCAGCGCGGAAGGAATATAATCGTGACCATCGGCACGCGAAGTTTGCAGGGCAATGAAAAGCTCACCGGGATTGGTGAGACGCGAATCATGGGAGAAGTCAGTGAAGTGGGTAGCGTAGGGTTCGGTGTTGAGTTTTCCACCGTGGTCAAGCAACTCTTGCAGGTGTATCATGGGTGTGTTTCCCTTCTGGTTTCCTGTTTGCTCGCGCTATCTGCTCGCTGGTGTGCTGGTTCTCCCATGTTCGGATGAACAGTTCAGAAAACTGGTACGATAAAGCGCATTGCAGTCGCTCATCGCTCATCACTCGTCCCTGGTATTATGAGCCGAGCAGCTCTTCCGCTTCGATAATTGCCTGCGCAATATCTTTCATTTTGGTGCGACGTTCGCGGGCCCGCTGACGCAAGCGTTCATACGCTTCGCGTTCGTTCAGGTGCAAGCGTTGCATAAGAATACCTTTCGCCCGTTCCACCAGTTTGCGTGCCTCAAGGGTATCTTCAAGCTCTGTGACGCGCGAAGTAAGGGCTTGCATCTCGCGGAAGCGAGCCAGCGCAATATTGATGGCAGGAGGGAGTTCATCTTCCGTCACTGGCTTGATCAGGTAGGACATAACGCCAGCCGTCTCGGCTTTGTGGATGGTTTGCTCGTCCGCATAGGCGGTAAGCATAATAATTGGCACGGGATGCTGCTGTTGGATACGCCGCGCAGCTTCGGCTCCATCTATTTCGGGCATACGGTAGTCCATGATGATAAGGTCGGGGTGGAGACGGCTGGCGAGATGAACAGCCTGGGCGCCATTATGGGCAATGCCGATGACGTCATAGCCGAGTCCTTTGAGTTGTTCTTCGAGGGTCAGTGCAACGAGTTCATTGTCTTCGGCGATGAGGATGCGAGTGGTAGCCATTGGTTTTTTCCATCCGGTGTCGTGGGGCGGGAGAGGTCCGCCCATTTTGGTGTCGAGTTGGGCGTTATCGTACTTTATGCGGCGACCATGTTGTCTTTGCCTGTTTGTACCTGTTCTTCCTCTTCCTCGCCCTCTTCCTCATCTTCACTGACTTCCTTGAGGGTCGAGATGTCGCGGATGCGTTCCGTATAGAGGATACCTTCCAGGTGGTCTATCTCGTGTTGCATAATCCAGCCAGCCGCACCATCTATCTTGCGGTAGCGTCGTTGTTTGCCATTAATATCCTGATATTCCACCGTTATCCAGGAAGCACGCGGCACCTCACCGGTCCAGCCAGGGATGCTGAGGCATCCTTCCTTGCGGATAATTTCTTCGCTGCTCATTTTCACAATGCGTGGGTTGATGAGCACATATTCTTCAGCGGGTGAAACCTCTACTTCTGTGCCATCCTCCTGTTTTTCCATAATAGCGGGGACGCCAATAACCGTGAGGCGGATGGAAAGACCAATTTGTGGGGCAGCCAGACCCACGCCTTCACTTTCGTACATTGTCTCAAACATATCGGCGATAAGTTTTTTGAGGCGGCGGTCAGGCAATTTGATGGGCCGGCACGGGGTTTTGAGGATTTTTTTGTCTTCCGGGTTATCTATCGTGAGAACACGAAGCTGCGACATTTTGCTTTCCCTTTAATTTTTTCTGTTTCTGCTTGCTTTAATCTTAACGTAAATTATAGCACAAGTGGAGAGCGGTGCAAGGAGCGGGCGTCGGGAATAATGGAGAATGCAGAATGCAGAATGCAGAATGCAGAATGTCGG
>CAYFVX010000297.1:0-5820 GCA_964346425.1 uncultured Chloroflexaceae bacterium
CCGCGGCTACGATTCCCAACGGGGTTCTTGCAAGCGAAAAATCTCTACACATGTGGGGGCACCCCAATGCAAGCAACTCCGCTTGCAAACGGGGAGGAAACGCAGGCAAGAGCGTGCCTGCCCACTCTGGTGGGGTTGGTGGTTTTTGCGGCTTCGCCGCAAAAACCACCAACCCCTCTGCTTTATGCATCCCAGACAAAACGAAACAGGAGCAGAGAAGCAACAAACGTCACGATGGCATAGGCCAGCAATGCCCGCAGCGAAGCCCATCCTTCTGCCCATATGCCCCCACCCAGGGCCACAGCGGTTGCCTGGATACAGACCACGAGCGGGGGCAAAAGCAATGGAAACGCGAGCACTGCAAAGAGTGCTCCTTTAAAACTGGCGCGGGCAATAATGGCAGCCAGGATTGTTGTCGTTGTTGCGAGACACAGGTTGCCAGCGATCATCAGAGCCAGAAAGAGTGCCACGTTGCCAATATGCACATGCACAAAGATGACAAACAGTACGGTTGTCACCGTAGCCAGCGCAGCCAGCAACAGCAGATTGAACAGGAGTTTGCCTAGATAGATAGCGATGGTGGGGGCTGATAGTCGCAGGGCTAGAGCGGTGCGGGTTTCTTCTTCGCGCACGAAGCTGTGTGATAACCCGTTCAAAGCGGCAAAGAGCAGGGCGACCCAGAGAAAGGCCGCCTGTACCAGCAACCATTGGTCCTCATCGCGGCTTCCCAGCGGACCAATCCCCAGGCTCACTGCGACGGCCGTGCTCACCGCAAACAGAAAGAGGGCGTTGAGCGCATACCGCGTGCGCAGTTCGCCCCGCAGATCTTTGGAAAAAACCGCCAGGCTTGCACGTACCAGGTGTTTCACGCCGTATCCAGGGTCAAGAGGTAGTCCGCAAAGCGCAATTCACGCGGGTCATTGGTTGCAATAATTGTGATGCCTCGCTCGCGTTGCGCGTTGACAATCATTTCTACCGTTTCCATTCCACGTTCATCCAGGGTGACGGTTGGCTCATCCAGCAGCAACACCGCTGGATCATGCAATAAGGCATAGGCATAGCGTAAACGTTGCACCATGCCAGAAGAGTAACATGCGACCCGGTCATGCCCCCGACCACGCAGGCCGACACGTTCCAGCAACGCATCAATCTCGGCTTCCGCGAGAGATATGCCCCGTACTGCTGCAAAGAAGCGGATATTTTCATGCGCAGTAAGTTCTCGATAGAGAGCCAGATCGGGCGAGACCCAGCCTATCAGGTGCATAGCGTCGCGTGGGCTATACCTCTGCTGGTTCCAGGTGTAGGTGATAGTACCACTGGCAGGTTGTTGCAAACCGCAGAGCAACCGCAAAAAGGTACTTTTCCCGCTACCATTTGCGCCACTGACGACCAGTATCTCGTGTGGTGCAAGGTCCAGGGAAATAGCTTGCAAGACGGTCCGCGCACCATAGCTGGCACTTATCTGCTGGATGCTCAAGGTTATGGTGTGCTGGCTCATGGCGTTGCATGGCTTTCTGTTTCATGATCATTGCTATGATACCATATCTCGTACAATTCTTTTCCCAGCAGGCCGGGCAGAACTCGATAGTCCTGCGCATTATCCGGGTGCCATTCCAGGCGGGTACGCTCAAACCATTGCGTCAGATAGGTTTCGCCATTGGTCGGGTTGACCATCTCTTCTGCTTCGGTAAGTGGCAATCCGTAAAGCGCAAGGCTACGTTGGTCTGGCGTGAGGGCAGGGTCTTGCAAGCCGTGGGTTTGCCAGTAGGTTTTGAAGCCATTGTCTGTATCTTGATTGCAGACGTTGTGGCCTGTCTCTTCAAACCAGAGGCAACCGGGCTGCGGGGTGGCTCTGCTGCGTGGCTGATAGGCCGGGTGTTGCTTGCTCAGGCGGCCAACCAGTACGTCATAGGGTTGTTCGTTTTCAGGGTGCAACTCCAGTCGAGTACGTTCAAACCATTGCACCAGTCGTTCTTCACCTTCGACGCTTTCGATCTGCAGCGGTGTTATCGGGTAGCCAAAGACGGCAACACCGCCATGCTGCTCCCAGTATTCAGCTATTCTGCCACTGATGCAGTGATCAGTTTCAGCAAAACAGCGTTCATTGGCAGGATGGGCCGTTGGCGTGGGAGCGGGTGGTGTGGGAGTGCTGGTTAGTCGGGGGGTCGTTGTGATGTAGGGGGCTGGCGTGAGCGGATGAAAGATGGGAGTCGGAGTCGCAGTGGGAGAGGTGGGGGTGGGGGTGGGCGTTATCAAGGGTTTCAGCGCAGATGGGTTGAATCTGCGAATGCCGGTGGTGCTGGCGAGCAGACAGCGGGTGGTGCTCGGACAGGCAAGGTCATTGAATGCTGCCGAAACCTGCAATGAGTATGGCTGCCAGCTTTTGCCACTGGTATCAGTTATCAACACCATACCAGATTCGCCTGCGATCATGCAGGCATGTTCATTAGGACAACTCACTGCATTGAGGTATTTGTCTGCTTCGTTCTGCTGGACATTCCAGGTGTTCCCTTCGTTCTGGGTGTGCAGGATAATGCCAGGATAGCCAGTCGCAAAACATGTTGCGCTATCCAGACAGGTGATGCCGCGATGGGAGTGTTGCAAGTCGGAACGCCAGCTTTGCCATGTTACGCCATTGTCATTGGTACGCACAATAATGCCGTGGAATCCGACGGCGAAACAAACCTCCGGCAGCGGGCAGTCCACGCTGAACAGTGCATCCGAAATACCTGAGTCCTGGGGTTGCCAGGTCTTGCCGCCATTGCGGGTTGCCAGGATGATGCCGTTTTTTTCGCTTCCTGTTGCTGTCAGGTTGGCATCGCCTACGGCAACACAGGCGGATTCGGTCGGGCAGCTTATGCCAAAGAGTGCCTTTGTTGTACCAGATTCCTGTGGTGCCCAGCCAGTGCCTCCATCGTGGGTGGTGAGGATAATGCCTTCGTTGCCGACGACAGTGCATTTGTTGCTGGTTGGGCAACTGATGGCGTGGAATTGCTGCGACTGCTCACTATTCAAGGAACGCCACGTTTCCCCCCCATCTGTGGTTTTCAAAATATTTCCCTGTTCGCCAGCCGCAAAGCATGTTTCCGTGGTGGGGCAACTGATGGCGTGCATGGCGGTGCCATCATAGACCTGTTCATTGCCCGGGTGGGTGATGGTCGAATTGAGCGGGTAGGCACCCAATGGACTGCGATATTTGTTGCGTCTGTCGGATGATGGTGGCATGGGCAGGAGTGATGCAAGTGATTTCTGGGCAGGTTTCTGATAACTGTGCAAGTTTGTTGTATCTGCTTCGTTGCCGGTCTGGGCAGATGTTGCTTGAATCGAGTGAGCGATGAATGGTTCAGGCGGAACCCAGAAGGTTTTGTGCTGGCGTGTCCACCAGAGGATGCTTGCAATAAGCAAGAGTATGCTGATAATGCTGATCTGGGCTATGCGTTCCATATGTTTTCTCGCAGCGACACGGCTGATGATTTGTTTGCGTTGTCTTTTTTCCAATTCCTGGAGACCTTGATCCCATACGAGGGTTGACAGAGCGGAATTGGTATCTCTGGATTCATTATTAACATCGTGGTCCATAATGTCTCCTTTGTTTGCTTTATCTTTCTCTTCATTGTACCAGGGTTTGATAGGGTGCCGAAAGATAATTTTACATATTGTACTGCTGATATGTAGAAAAAACAACCGGTGCGTTGGAGCATCCATGATTTTCGCCAGGATGCTCCAACGCACCGCCCGCTTTGCACAGCAAGCATGTGCCGGTGGCGCAACACTTAACAGGTGTTATCTGCGGTCTTTTTGTGCGTTCGCAAGGTGAAAGACGCATGCAAAAGCGTATCATACCAGATACGTTTGAAGAGTGAGAGAAACCGCCAGGACGCCAAGAACGCCAAGATTCGGGCAGAGAGAAGGGGAAACCCTGTTCTCTCTGTGCCTCCGTGTCTCCGTGGTGAAAAGAAACTATTCATCCGAACCTGGTATCAGTCCATTCTGGTGGGGTTTCTGCGTTTTTCGACGAAGTCAAAAAACGCAGAAACCCCACCACCCCTATGACGTGTCATCGGGATAGTCTGTTGCAAGTTCACGCAGGCGGATGCGCTGGATGCTGAAGGTGAGCCTGCGGCCTGTTTGCTCCACGCCTTCGAGCGGCGTGTGCAGATGGAGGTAGCTGCGCCCGGCCGGCAGTTGCAGGAGGGGACCGATATACTGGTGTTGGATGGGGTCTTGCTTGATAGCTATGGTCTGGATATGTTCATCGTTGAGCCTGATTTCGAGCGGGCCGCCGCCGGCGATGCTGTAGAGTGATAAATCCAGCACGACCAATCGCGGAGTGGGGGTGTATATCCAGACGCCTGCCCCATCTGGGGGAAGCCAGCGCATATTGCCATAGCCGCCTGGTTCTGGTGGCTCCCATTGGCGGTCGAGGCCAATGAAAAGTGGGACAGGCTGTTGTGTTGACTGACCCGGGTGGTCAAGCCATGCTGCGGTTTCATCCAGACGGTAGGCGTGGAGGTGGGTGTCGCTGTAGCTGGCAGTGAGCGGGCCGAGAAGCTGGCGTGCGGTGGCAAGCTGGGATGCTGTTTTTTGCGGCGGTTGCAGCGGGTGGTGCAGCACGAGGTAACGTATGCGCAGGGCACGGAGCAGTTGCTGCCGGGTTTCCGCGGACATACTGATAATGTCGGGTTGTCGGCTGGCTGCATCAATCTGTGCAATCGGCGGAGCGTAACGGTAGGGAATACCGGGGACGCTGCGGGCTGGACGGCCGGTGAGGATAGGCTTGTGGTGGTGCGTTTGTTGATACATTTCAAGCACCTCGCGGTCGGCACGGTCAAAAGGCAACTCCAGCATGGTCCATTCGCCTGGCTCGCTGGCAATGCGCTGGTAGAACGGCGAGACTATGCCATTGACCAGCGGAAAAGGCAGGCGCAGGGTTTCGATGGCTAAGAGGATGATAAACACACCGGCTGTTCCCCATTGTAGCAGTGGCGGCTTGTGCAGCGTAAATTGCTGGATACCATAGGCAGCGATGAGGGCCAGCATGAGCGTCACAACCATGTTCATCCGAATGGGGGCGCGGAAGATGTCGAGGACTGGTATCTGGCGAAAAAGTGCATAGGGTAGCGGGATGGCTGTTTCGGTGTTGCCAATGCGGAGCGCAGGCCCAAGCGAGAGGATGAACAGGACCAGCGCAAGCGTTGCCCAGAGTGAAGTCTGGCGGGGAGCCAGCCAGAGACCAACAAGTGCCAACAGCAGAGGTGTATAGGCGAAAAGATGCGTGTACCACCAGTCAGCCGGGACGGATTGCCAGATGCCCCCGATAGAGGGGGGGATGATTTGGAGCAGGTCGGCACTGATAACCAGTTCGTCGCTTTTCTGCGCGTAGGTCGTCGTGAGGGCTTCGCGCAGGGCTGGTAACAGGAAGGGCAGCAAGAGCAGCGTTGTGCTGAGAGCCAGCATCGTCCAGGGGCGCAGTTCTTGCAGGAAGGCAGTCTGTTTGCTGTTGCGCCAGGCGGCGATAGTTTGCCAGAGAAAGAGTATTGCCAGGATGAGCAGCACGTGGAACAGGTGATACCACTTGTTGAGACCATTCAGCAGGAGCATGGCGGCCGTCAGCAGTGCCAGCGACCATGTGCGCCGTTTGAGCAACAGCAGGGTGCAGAGGAGCGCAAGTGGCACCGCGTAGTCATTGAGCGTAGCCATCTGCGCCCCCCGCAACTCAAACAGGCGTTGCGGGGAATACATCACGATAGCTCCTGCCAGGAGCGCGGCCGGCGGATGGTTGGTCAGGGAGCGAGCAAGCAGGAAGGTGGTATAGCCCCC
>CAYFVX010000298.1:0-5818 GCA_964346425.1 uncultured Chloroflexaceae bacterium
GCCTTCCTCAAAGAGTTTGCGGGTCGCTCGCCACGGGTCACGCGGGGCACTATCATTTTCTTCCAACCATCGATCGGTCACCCAGTCCACCACCGGGTCGTGCGAGAATTCTTGATACGGATGGTTCTCAAAAAACTCCAGAATCAGCCCGCTGACAGTATATTTTGGTTTTTCTCCCAGCAGACTGAACATGTTTTTTTGATACATTGCGCCAGCCATAGGTTTCGATGTGCTGTATAATTCAAGAGTACAATCCTACGCAAATGGTAAACATACCAACCCATCCAACGACATGCATGGTATTTCTACCAGATTCGTTTGGTTACTTATAACATACACCTACCACTTGTCTCTTATGCCTCGCATGAGAAAAACACCTTCGTGGTTGCTTGCCTGATTATCCGAATCTGGTAGCGGTTTTACAAAAGTTTCTCTGGTACTACCTCTTCTGGATGATGCCCATTGCGCCGCGTTTTTTTGGATGGATCAGTTGATTCCTCTTCAGGGACGTACTTGTAGACGCCTTTTTTCACTTTGACCAGTTTGCCCTGTTCGTACAGTTTCCTGACGGCTCGCCAGGGGTCGCGCGGTGGGGTGCTGTGGTGCTTTTTCCATTGGAGCGTCACCCAGTCTACCACCGGGTCGTGGCGCAGTTCTTCGTAGGGATGTTTGCGAAAATATTCCATCACCAACCCGCTGATAGTATGCGGGAGAGCCTGTTGTTTCGACGGCAGGTCGGCTTGCAGACGGTTTTGTGCCAGGCTGCAATAGGAAGTATCTACTTCAACCCCGACCGCATTTCTATGGTTGAGACAGGCAGCCAGCATGGTGGATCCGCTACCCATAAATGGGTCGAGCACGGTGTCTTCGACAAAGCTGAAGAGTTTGATGCAGCGTTCTGGCAACTCGATGGGAAAGGGTGCGGGATGACCGATTTTCTTTTTGCTTTCACCGGAGAATGTCCAGACACCGTTGGTCCATTCCATAAATTCGTCGCGGGTAATATCGGATTCCTGGCTCCCGCTTGTTTTTTTCCAGCGTTCTTTGTAGAGCACCACAATCAATTCAACCGGCGCGATAACGTAGGGAGCGGATGCGCTCATCCAGGACCCCCAGGCTGTCCTGCGTGAGATGTTGCCCTCATTCCAGACAATCGTCGAGTGATACTGGTAGCCAATCTCTTTGGCAAGCGTGGTCAGGTCGGCCCCCACGCTCTGCTGCCCGCCCTTGTTTTTGTCGAGCGGGATGTTGAGGCACATGCGACCGTCGTCTCGGAGAAACTGGAAACAGCGAGTCAACCATTGCTGGCTGAATTGCAAATACTCTTCGTAGGAGATTTCGTCGTTATGCGAGTTGTATTTTATGTCCACATTATACGGTGGCGATGTAACGATAAGATCTATCGAGCCATCCGGGACCGTGGATGTGGTCAGGATATCGTCATTGATAATCTGCAGCATGTCGGTTTCATAGAAAATGGTGGTACTCACTCCTGTTCAGCCCCTGGATGTTTTGTATTGCTGGCTTCATTTCACAACGAGATACAAACGAGATACAACGTCATACAATAGCGGAAGATGTCTGGGCATATTTTACCACAATTCATATCTCATGACTATCAGTCGAGGGGGGGTTGGGGTATATATTGCACCAATGTTTTTTTGGGGGCAGGAGGGGTGACGCTGAAAGGGGAGATTACGAGATTGGGTTGCCGCTTTCCAATAGGGAAAACAAATGCGGTGGTGTTCTGCTGGCCGGTCAGCATATCATGCACGCCAAACTGTTCGACCATCTCGGTAATCGCCAGCGGTCCGGCTTGCTCGTTCAGGATAGTGGTGATGACCTCCGTCCCATGCGGTTGTCCGATCACATAGGCAATCTTTTCGCCATCCGTGCGCAGGTTGTTATCGAGCATCTTCTCCGGGTAGCGGCATTGTTCTTGCAGATGGTCCAGGAAATAGTGAACCAGCGTGGGGTTATACAGCGGGGTTTGTTGGTCAACCGTAAAGCGATAGCCGTTGTAATACCGCAGGGAAAAATGAGCTTGTCCACGGTCTGCTCTCCTTTGCGGTCAGGTGCGGGTGCCTGGGGGTATTATAGCATGGGGAAGCATTGGAGCGTGGGAACGTGGGAGCGTGGGAACGTAGGAGCATGAAAGCGTGAAAGCGAGGGACAAACACCTGCCGCAGGTGTTTGTCCCTTCAGGCTACCCACTACTCACTACCCATTATCCACTATCCTTCCCCCCCCCCTGAACGATATTGCTCACGAAGCTGGTCTATGCTGATGAGCGTGCCGTCCTTATCCTCACAATACCAGTATTCCCAGCCGTTGCAGGCGGTCTTGCCCTGCGCCAGGGCTGCTATCTTGTGGATGGAGCCGCTTTCTTGCTGCCAGCGGAGGTGCGAGTCCGCTTTTACGATGGCAACCACGCGACGGTCTTTTGAATAGACCGTCTGTCCGACGCAGATATAGGCTGCCTCGATCAGTTGCCCGAAGCTCACGCGTGGCGCGTCGCGTTTTGAGGGGGTGCGTAAATCATCCGCTGTACAGGTAGCGGCTGATACCTGCGCCAGTCGCTCCCGCGCTACCCCCACATACGCCGTATCAAGCTCAATGCCGATAAACTGACGGTTCAACCGCTTTGCCACTGCACCTGTGGTGCCGGTGCCAAAAAACGGATCCAACACCACATCCTGCGGATTGCTGGACGCCAGGATGACACGATAAAGCAGGGCTTCCGGCTTCTGTGTGGAATGCGCCTTCTTGCCATTCACCTTGATGCGCTCCGCGCCAGTGCAGAGCGGGATGTGCCACACATTTTGCATTTGCTTGTCTTCGTTGAGATGTTTCATAGCGTGGTAGTTGAAAGTATATTTCTTCTGCTCCGCCGACTTTTTTGCCCAGATAAGCGTTTCGGTCGCGTTCTGAAATCGGGTGCCGTGGAAGTTTGGCATGGGGTTGGTTTTGTGCCAGATAATATCATTCAGCACCCAGAACCCCAGGTCGAACAGTATCGCGCCCACACGAAAAATGTTGTGATAGGAGCCAATTACCCAGAGCGTGCCGGTGTCCTTGAGCACGCGCCGGCACGCGTTCAGCCAGCCGCGGGTGAAGCTATCATAGTCGCTGAAATCGGTGAAACGATCCCAGGTATCATCCACGCCAGCCACGCGTGATTGGTCCGGACGCAGCAGTTCGTTGCGCAGTTGCAGATTGTAGGGCGGGTCGGCAAAGATGAGGTCTACCGAGCTAGACGGCAAGGTTTGCAGGACTTCCAGACAATCGCCCTGGATAATCTCATTCACGGGCAGAGTTGATTGCGTTTGTTCATGGGTCAAAGGTGTTTGCCTCTCCTCATCATTTGGCCTGGTCTCAACTGGTGCAACTGCTGGCATAGGCTCCCTACTTCACGGTGCAAAAGGTCTATCCTTCCCACTATCCTTGCACTTTTTCTTGTTCTGTCAAGCTGAAAATAATGAGAATCAACAAGAACGCACATTGACAAAATGGCACCTCTTGGCGTTCTTGGCGTTCTTGGCGGTTGAAGTCCGAAAATCTGCAAAGGTAGTGCTTCCTTTTCCTATTGTAGCACATAAAAGCGGGTTACGATGCCAGCACCAGGCGAAACCCTCCCCCATAATAGTTGGCAATGATAGGCTTATGGGCATACCGCGCGGCACAGCAAACATACTTTTTGTCATTGCCCCATGCCCCGCCACGCCAGGGAACATCCCGGTCATCGGGAGCAAAATCGTCAATGACCATTGCCGACTGGAAAGGGTACCCACTCCCGCGGCTGCTGGTGGCTTCCCAGATACTCCCTACCATATTCTCCGCCCCACATGCTGCTGCGCCCAGTGGGTGTTCACCTACGACTGCCGGGCTATCGCTCTTCCAGTCTTTATCGAAGTCTGCTCGCGTAGTATCTGGTGGTTGCTCGCCCCAGGGGTAGATGAGGCAATGGCTCTCGGCATCAAACGCGGCCGCTGCCTCCCATTCGGCTTCAGTAGGCAAGCGAAAATGGTAGCTTGCTGGTAGCCAGTCGGCCAGTTGCACAGTGAGCCATGCGGCAAACGCGGTTGCTTCATACCAGGAAATCCCCACCACAGGCTGGCTGGCTACGCGGTTGAACTGCGTATGCTGCCAATAATCAGGTTGTGTGCGTTCCTCATCGTTGCACCACTGCCAGCCATGCGGTGTCCAGTAGCTTGCCGTGGTATAGCCGCCTGCCTGCATAAACCGGGCGTACTGCTGTACGGTAATAGGGTATTTTCCTATCCAGAAGCCCGGTAACGTAATCGTCTCAACCGGATCGCCCTGTTTCCAGCCACCGATAACATACTCGCCAGCAGAGACAGAGCACCAGTAGCCGTTCGGGTTGCCAAATATTTCATTGCGCTGCAAGAGATCATGCTGCCATTCGTCTATGGTCACGGGGAAAAGCGCATGGGGGTAGGTAGTTTGTACGGGCAGGTCGGCTTTTCCTGCCCATTGCTTGTTCCCTGGTGGCGAAAAAGCATCACTGGCTGCGCTCCCAGGAGCAGCAGCAGTTGCATGGTCAGCAGATGATAGCGAGGGATGCACGTTAGCCGCACATGCGACTGGTTGGGGAGAACTATCCGAAGGCGGAATGGATGCCCCTATTTCTCCGTTCGTGTGCGTCACTTGCTTTAATGGTGGGATGGGAATATCCGCATGTTGTACAGGTGCAGGAGTACTGAGCGGTTGGAGCGGGATGTCGAGCTGCTCGGCACGATGGCGCAGTGCGCGGAGTAGCAGGTCGTAGCCATCATCTTCAAAGAGATTGCCCCATTGCCAGTGATGCAACCGCTCCGGCACTTCACACTCTTCCAGGCGCAGCGGAATGACGAAAATCGAGTGTTCCGGCTGACTCTCCGCAGTATCCAGAGCCAGCGCAATTTCTTTTTGTCCATAGCCAGTTTTTTTCGCAAACACTGTGGAAAGGCAGACGATAACGACATCGGATTCGTGAACCTGCCGTGGGATCTCCACTTCCCACTTCTGGCCGGGTAGCAGGTCTTTTTTGTCCATCCAGGGTTGAAAACCATCCGCTTCGAGTCGCTCATAGAGAGCGAGGACCGCATGATGGTCTTCGCGGGCATAGCTCAGGAAGACGCGCAAACGACGGTCTGCGGTTGTGCTGGCTGGTTGCATATATCTTCACACCTGTCTGCACGTGACATGGGTATTGTACCACAGTCTATAGGAGAGCGTAAGCGCGTAAGCGCGTAGAAAACAAATACACCCTTACGCTTTGGTGTAGCCTGTGGTACTATACACAACACACAGAAAAGCCAGATTGCATAATACAAAAACCGTGGTATCAGCAGGGGGAAACAGGAGTATAGACCTATGCCACACACAAACATGAATGCAGATACGACAACGACCATGCATGAGGAAAAAGATGGGCACTATACCAGTTTCTTCAGCAACAACCAGGCGGTCATGCTGCTGATTGATCCTGAAACTGCTGCCATTGTAGATGCCAATGCTGCGGCCTGCCGTTTCTATGGCTATGACCAGGCAACCTTGCTCTCCCTGCAAATGACTGACCTCAACATCCTCTCGCCATCCGAAATTGCGCAGGAAATAGACCGGGCCGCCAGCGAACAACGAAACCATTTCCATTTTCGTCATAAACTGGCAAATGGTGACATCCGCGATGTGGAAGTCTACAGTGGACCTATGACTCTCCATGGCAAACGGGCACTCTATTCCATCATCCACGATATTACTGAGCAAAAAAAGGTCGAAGAGTCACTGCGCTTGAGTGAGGAAGCTCTCAAACGTG
>CAYFVX010000299.1:0-5805 GCA_964346425.1 uncultured Chloroflexaceae bacterium
GGTTGCGCGTCGGCTCTGTACCAACCCCCAGATACCGAGCACGGTTGCGAACCCCATCATGGCGGACATCGTGAGAAAGGTGTCGTGCAGACCAGCGATTTGCGCGGCAATAGGTGCGGCGGTAGCTCCCTGTTCGAGCGTTTCGCCCAGGTGGGCAAATACGCGACCAGCCCAGAATGCACCCATCAGAGCCACGCCCATTGTTTGCCCCAGCACGCGTGACTCGGAGAGCAGCCCCGAAACGACACCCAGTTGGGAGCGGGGGGATGTGCCCATAATTGCGCTGTTGTTGGGTGATTGGAAAATGCCCATGCCGATGCCTACTGGCACGAAAAGTGCGATATAGACGAGCATGGAGGTGTTTTCGTTCAGGAATGAAAGGAGCGCGTAGCCTATAGTCAGAATAACCAGCCCGATAAGCGTGATAATACGGGTGCCGAAGCGGTCGGACAGTGAACCAGCAAAGGGGGCAAGCACGCCGAGTAGCACGGGCACGACTGCCATCAAAAGGCCCGCCGAGCGGGTGCTGTATTCCAGCACATTGATCAGGTAAAAGGGTATCAACAGCACGGTACCGGCAATGGTGATAAATGAGAGGAAGCCCATGATGAGGCTGACGCTCATCAGCTCATTGCGAAACAGGTGCAAGTTTATCATTGGCTGGCGAGTTTTCCACTCAATGATGATGAAGGTTAGCAGGAAGATGAATGCGGCCGCAAACAGCAGCAAGATGGGCATGGAGCCAAATCCCATGCTTTGCCCCAGCGTGAGGGCCAGCAGCAGAGCGACAAGCGCGACCAGCAAGGTAAATGCTCCGGGATAATCAAATCGCTGGTTGGTATCGGATGGTTTAAGGGCGGGCAAGAAGCGCGGTGCCATGACGGTACCGGCGATACCGAAAGGTATATTGACGAAGAAGATCCAGTGCCAGGATAGTGCGTCAATCAACAATCCCCCCGCCACCGGACCGAAAATGACGCCCAGGGAAACGATGGTTCCGATGACGCCCAGGGCTTTGCCGCGCTCCTGTGGTGGAAATGCCTCGGTGACGATTGCTGCTCCCAGGGCCATATTCATTGCTGCACCAATGGCTTGCAAAACGCGAAACCCGATGAGCCAGCCGATGTCGGGGGCAAACCCACACAGCGTCGAGCCAATAGTGAAAATGACCAGACCGGCGGTATAGATCAAGCGTTTCCCCACGATATCAGCCAGCCGCCCCATGCTGAGCATCAGGGTCGTGATGACCAGCATATAGGCAAGTTGTACCCATTGCACGGTCTGGAAGTTGGTCGCGAAATCGTTTTCCAGCGTGGGCAGGGCAATATTGACGATACTGCCATCAATCGTCGCGAGAAAGACGCCCATCGCCACGGTTGCCATGGCGTACCATTTGCGGCTATAGTCTATTTCCTGCACGGTTGTTATGCCTCAACCGCATTGGCAATGCCAGTTTGCGTGAGCAACGCAACCGCTTTCTGGGCTGCTTTTTGCCCCTGATGGATACAATCAGGAACCCCGACGCCGTCAAACGCACTGCCGGTGATGAACAGTCCGTGATGCGACTCGCAACGGGTCTGCATGTCGCTGACGCGGTCGAGATGACCAACATCATACTGCGGATTGGCTTTGGTCCAGCGGAAGGTGCGGGTCAGGATGGGTTCGGCATGCAAGCCCATAATCGAGCGCAGTTCTTCGCGCACCATTGCGATGAGGTCTTCGTCGTTTTGTTCGGCAAGGTGCTCATGGCCCGGTCCACCGATGAATGCCCGCAGCAAGAGATGATTCTCCGGCACACGATGGTTGAATTTGGTGGAAGACCAGGTGCAGCCAGTAATCTGGCGATTCTCTTTGCGCGGGATAACAAAACCAAACCCGCCGAATGGTTGCCCGACATCGGCCAGGCGATAGCCCATCGAGAGGGTGGTGGTGGTTACATAGCGGATGCCATACAGCGCGTCCGCCAGTGTGGTATCAATGCCCGACAGCAAATCGGCGGAGGTATAGGCGGGGGTTGCCATTATCACGGCATCGCCTTCAATAATCTCGCCATCATTGGTGCGCACGCGGTAGCGTGGGCTGTCACCATTGGTAGCACAACGTTCCAGGCTGACGGCCTGTTTGCCGGTGATAAGCGTTCCTTCCTTCAGGTTATCCACTACTCCTTGAACGAGCTGCCCCAATCCATTGCGCATGGTCATGAACATAGAGAGCGGTTTGGAAGGTGTTTTTCCATTGCTCGAAGCAGCATCCGAGCTATCGGGCATGGTGATGCCGACGAGGCGGGTAATCTGTCGCAGGCCACCCTGCAATAGTTTATCTTTTGCACCGTCCGCGCCGTTTTTGCTGGATTGTGCAGATTTCATCTGCGCAACCATGCCACGGATAAGGCTACCATGCTTGCGCTCGATATCCCGAAAACGGGGAAAACTTCCAAGCAGGCTTTGATATTCCGGGTCAGAAATATGGATACCCGCCATAAGTGGTTCGGCGATTTTATCCAGAGCTTCCTGCCCGAGGCGGCGGCGGATAAAATTCGCTACTGTCTCATCGCTCTCATCCGTGCGGGGCGGGATGAACATATCCATACCCATGCGCATTTTGCCCGGTATAGAAATCAGGGTTGAGGTGGCAAAAGGCAAAAACCGTGTAGGAATAACCAGCAGCACTCCATCTGGCAGGGGTGTCAGTTTGCCACGGTTCAAGACATAGGTCTTACGGCGGTCATCGTTGGTGCCCATCAGTTCATTCCCCAGGCCAAGTTTGCGTGCGAGCTGGATAGCCCAGGGTTTGCGGCTCAAAAAACAGTCAGGGCCACCATCTATGGTAAATCCGTCTATATAATGCGTGTTGATTTTTCCGCCGAGCCGATTGTCGCTTTCGATCAGGGTGTAGGTCAGCGGTAAGCCGGCGGCTCGGGCTTCTTCCTGCAAATGGTATGCTGTGGAGAGGCCGGTGATTCCTCCACCGATGACAATAACATGTTTGTTCATACTTTTTTAATCCATTAGACTTCAAACGTTACAGATATCAGTATCGTGGCTGAAACTTGTGCCTCTGCTGGTTTGTGCAACACGGTCAGCACAAACCAGCAAAAAAACGTGCTCTATACTATACTGTAAGGTAGAAACTACAATTCTTTCTTGCAAAAATACCAGTCAACGCATTCGTAGCCTTCATTCATTCGTGCTTCCGCAGCTTCGGCAGTGCCGGGTGGTGGGACGATAACTTTGTCGCCCGGCTGCCAGCCTTCGGGGGTTGCCACGCCATGCTGATCGCTCGTTTGCAAGGCTTTCAGCAGGCGCAGTATTTCCGGTATGGAACGTCCGTTGGTCAGCGGGTAATAGACCATGGCTCGCATGATACCCTTATCATCAATAATAAAGGTGGTGCGCACTGCCGAGGTGTTGCTGGCTCCTGGCTGGATCATGCCGTAGGCACTGGCAACACTCATGGAAAGGTCTTCAATGATTGGGAAGGGGATATCTACACCGAACTTTTCTTTGATGTTGCGTACCCAGGAGAGATGGGCGTAGATACTATCAATAGACAGGCCCAGCAAGTCACAGTTCAATGCTTGAAACTGGTCATAGTGGTTGGCAAATGACATAAACTCGGTGGTACAGACCGGCGTAAAGTCTGCAGGATGGGAAAAGAGCACCAGCCATTTGCCACGATAATCGGTCAACTTTTTGAAGCCGTGCGTCGTGTTGGCAGCAAAGTCGGGGGCTGGCTCGTTGAGACGGGGCAAGCTTTGCGTGTTTCTACTTTCTTCAAATGATTGCATTGTCTTGAACCTCCTTTAAATAGAGTTGTTTCTTATCTGATTCGGAACCATGCTCTTGTGCTATGCAATTTCTTCGACCAATGGACTCCATGTGCCTTTTGCGGTCTGGCGGGCAATATCTGCCAGGGCTTGCATAAAGGTGGGTGATGTATTCAATGATTCGGTGCGTTCCAGCCGCGCACCACGCTCGTTTGCCATCTCGCGACATTCCACATCAAGGTCGTAGAGGATTTCCACATGGTCCACCAGGAAGCCAATGGGGACGACGAGCATATTTTTGTGGCCTGCCGCAACGATTTTGTCCATCGTTTCTTCAATCGTAGGGCCAAGCCAGACGACTTGCCTGGCACCGGCACTCTGGTAGCAGAAGTGTGCTCTATCTGAGAGTGGTGGAGACGCTTTTGCGCCCATTTCTAGCCGCTGAAGGACCATACTCATGGTTTCTTTCAAGTGGTCTTCATAGGGGTCGCCCTGTTCTTTGATGGCGGCTGGCAGGCTGTGGGCCGTGAAAATAAGTTGGACGTCGCTTTGATCCGCTTCCGGGAATTTTTCGAGTGCTGCACGAACTTTTTCGGCAATGGCCTCGATGTAGAGCGGGTGGGTGTGCCAGTTTTTGACGTGGACAACCTGCACATCATTCGCTGCAAGCGATTGGCGAGCTTCCTCAAACTTTTCGAGATAGGCACCGACGGTCATCTTGGAGTAGTAGGGGGTCATGCATATCGTGATGATGTTTTTGATCCCACTGTGCAGCATTTCCGCAAACACATCTTTGATGTAGGGTGACCAGTGGCGCATGCCGACATAAACGCGGATGGGATGTTCAGGTTGTTTGTCCTGGTCATCTTCGGGTGTGTTGAGAATTTTCTCAACAGCTTCTGCCTGCGCACAGGTGATTTCGAGCAAGGGTGATTTTCCGCCAATGTAGGCGTAGCGTTCTTTAATTTCCTCTATGAGTTCGTGCGGGGTCTGGCGTCCACCGCGGATATCCAGCAAGAAGCCTTCAATATCATCCAGCGAGTCGGGCCCCCCATAGGAGAGAAAGAACACACCATACGGAGTGTCGTGAAAAATCTGATCGTTCAACGACATATCTGTCGAACCACATGTAATCATGATACCTTTTCCTGAAGTTTGTATAGATATAGCAAAGTTTTATTCCGGAGACGATTATATCATACTCTGTCGTTTCTCTTGCAAATTGCCGGGACATCTTGTGGTACAAATCATCCGAAATGGTGTATTATAAGGGAAGAGGAAATTTGGAACCTGCCTGGTTGTTCGGAAAGCAATAGTTTTGTGTTGGGATGCTCCTTTGCGCGGCAATCATGTGCCTGCGGCGCAGGTGCAGCATGCTCGCAATGGGAGGACCTCATTGCAAGCGTGCGCACTAATATTGTTGCAAGTTTCGTTTGTTCTATAAATATTTTCTTTTTTTTCAACGGTTCAACTCCCAGGCAACAACCTGTTTTTATCACATCCGAATGTTGGGGGAATCATGAGGATGTCTAACCCGTCGAGCGGGCAAGGATTTTGTTCCATGTGCATGTATATGTATTTAGCCTGCCTTCGCGACGCTGGGTATGGGTTATGAGGAGGCAAAAAAGGTATGACCTGGCAAGAAAATCGGCAAAAGCGTATTCTCGTAGTGGATGATACGCCGGAACATGTGAAACTGCTTTCGCGTATGCTGTTCAAGCAGGGGTATAACATGTGTTCCACGTTCCTCGGCAGTGAAGCGTTGCACGTACTCCAGCACTTCAACGCAGACCTTATCTTGCTGGATATCAGTCTGCCAGATATGAGCGGGTTTGAGGTTTGTCGTCGTTTGAAAGCAACCGAAGCAACCCGTGATATTCCAGTTATTTTTATCAGCGTCCGCGATGAAGTTTCCGACAAAGTCGAAGCGTTTGAAGCTGGTGGGGTAGATTATATTACCAAGCCGTTTCGGGGTGAGGAAGTGATGGTGCGGGTTTCCACTCATCTTGCACTGCGAACTGCCTACCAGCAGCTTGAGG
>CAYFVX010000300.1:0-5796 GCA_964346425.1 uncultured Chloroflexaceae bacterium
TGTTCTGCCGAATACATCGTTTCGTCCATTTGCGCAAATGGACAAAGTCCAGATTCCGCGTGAGCGGAAAAACATCTGTCACACCCGGGCAATCTCCCAACTCACATGGGTAGAGATTTTTCGATGGCAAGAACCCCGTTGGGAATCGTCGCAGCGGTTTGAAACCGCCGCGGGATATGCCTATACGTCCGGTTTTTTGCAGCGACCTGGCGGGGGGGCCATCGGCTACAAGCCGCTGCTACCGCATCTCGTGACCGCTTTGCAAAGCGGCTGATGAAAAAGTCTACACATGTGAGCAATCTCCCAATGGGAACATGAGGGAATGAAATCCCTTCGTATTCCCATTGGAGTGGGGTTTGGGGGTTTTGCGGCAAAGTCGCAAAACCCCCAAACCCCACCTCTATTCAAACAGCGAACTTGCAGAGCGGTCTATGTGGCTCATAAACTCCGCACGCATCTTGGAATCTGTACGAAAACCACCCCGCATAGCCGAAGTCACCATGCGAGCATTTGCCTTTTTTACCCCGCGCATCATGGCACACATATGCAACCCTTCAGCCACCACAGCCACCCCCTGGGGTTGCAGCGTCTGTTCAATAAAATCTGCAATTTGCACCGTCATACGCTCCTGCAATTGCAGCCGCCGTGCAAACATATCCACAATACGGGGGATCTTGCTCAAACCAATTACCTTGCCATCTGGAACATAAGCCACATGCACCCGCCCCACAAAAGGCAGCATGTGATGCTCGCAGAGGCTATAGAACTCAATATCGCGCACAAGCACCATCTCATCATACTCTTCAGAGAAAATCGCCCCATTGACTAGAGCCTTCGGGTCAATATGATAGCCAGCCGTAAGCTCAGCATACATCTTGGCAACCCGCAACGGTGTGCGTTGCAAGCCTTCCCGCTCCGGGTCTTCCCCGATACTCTCCAGAATAGTGTGAACCGCCTGCTCAATATGTGCATCTGAAGAAAAAGTAATCCCTTCCAGTTTGCCATGACCGTTGTCTGATGGCTCAACTGGGCTGATCTGCTCTGATTCCAGCAGTGTCAACGTCGTCATTTGATACCTCCTCAAAAGTTTCAAATTCAAAAAACGTTTTTCTGTTCTTTCAAAATACAATCTGTTGCCGCAAAAACACGTTTCAACGACCTCTCCATTTCCTATCTGCCGGTGCAGTGCAATGAAAAACATCGCAGAGAAAACACAAAGCCAGACAACAAACTGTCCATCTGGTTTTGTTCCGGTAAGGGTATATTTTTCAGTATAGCATACCTCTTTACGGTTTAGATGACGAATTTTTCGCCAATATTTTAGAGGATTGGTAGCAACAAATCTCGGAAATTGGTACTTGTTCTGGTTGCACCAGCGGTGCCATAATAAGCACGTTATTGAGAGCATTTGGTCCCCGGCTCCTCATTCTACGCCAACGGTGGTGGCAACAATATGGCACGCTTAAACTTCTCGCATGCTACCCCGCAGCGCATCAACGAAGGTGTGCGGCGGTTGGCAGAAGTGCTGGCGCAGACCGTGGCAGCAGGTCAGGGGGCAGGCTGAAAATTCACCGTAATACTGTCCTGCGAACGTGTATACACATACGTCTCTGGCTCAAGCAACTTCTGCACCGTGAAAACCTTTGTGGCACGCGACCAGAGCTCCGCATCTTCGCCATAGGTATCACGGAAACCCTGCAACTCAAAGAAAACATGCCGCTTGCCAAAAAACGTAGCACCCGGCACACAATCCCGCACATGGATCAGGCGCGAAGGGCAGAAATAATCTGAAACCCAGAAATCTTCAACCGTTTCAACCCCGCCGCCTATCAAGTCTATGTCGGGATGGCTCTGCATATATTCTATTCTCGATTGCAGATGATTGGTTTTGTAGGTATCATCGCTGTCTATGAAGGTGATATAGCTGCCAAATGAAGCCTGGATGCCAGCATTGCGTGCAGGGCCTGGTCGACGGTTCTTATGCTTCATGTAACGAATATTGGTGTGCTGCTGAATGTAAGGATCAACCATGTCAAATGTTGTATCATTGCTCCCATCATCAACAACAATTAACTCCCAATCTTGAAACGTCTGATTGAGAACGCTGTCTATACATGCTGGCAAATAACTGGCCCGGTTGAACGTCGGCAGAATGATCGAAACTTCATGGGAGTCAAAAAAGGGGGATTTTGGTGTTTGCATAATCTCTCATCCTGGCTTGCTGCATGGGCGAAACCCATGTGAGCATAGTTCCTTAACAGGTTTCCACCTGTGGTAAGCATTGCTGATGCACGCAAAGAGTGGAGCGCAAAAGAATAATGGTCTCTAACCACTTTGCTGGTGGACACCGCTTCGTGGTTACGGGATCGTTGCTCTCCACCATCGGTTATTCAAATCTCGTCGAAAGGAGATGCTCAATATCCCGTAGTGTAGCACGCTCTCCCATGTTTGACAAGGATTTGACAAGGGCACACACAAGGGGGGTGACTGATGTTTTTCCACTCACGCGGTCATAGCTCGAGTGGTGTCGCATATTTGTACGAAAGGTTTTCTACCAAATTCGGGTCATGACTTCTACCACAGATGCACACAGATGCACACAGATTGCGCTGTTTTTCTCTTTGCCCCTCTGTATCTCTGCGTCTCTGTGCCTCTGCGTTTCAAAAGTAATCAGGCAAACATAGGGTATGACATGTTTTGTGTGCTGCTTGCGCACAGCAAAGAACGCACGCGGCCGGTGCCACAGCTTTGCGGTGGGGTTTGTGGTTTTTTCGACTTCGTCGAAAAAACCACAAACCCCACCAGAATGGGAATCGTGAGGGGGCCAGGTTCCTGCACATTCCTACAGGTGCCCCCATTGATCCCCTTGCTCCTGAAGAGTTGCTGTTTCTGTGCTAGAATAACTAACGATATACTGAAAAGATGCTGGTTACATTCTCATGGAGGATACAAAAATATTGGATGCGATTCTTGTTTTGGAAGATGGGCGCACGTTTCGTGGCCGTGCGTTTGGCGCACCCGGTGAGCGGGTGGGCGAGGTGGTGTTCAACACAGGCATGACTGGCTACCAGGAAATCCTGTCTGATCCATCATACTGTGGTCAGCTTGTGGTGATGACTGCGCCACATATTGGCAATACTGGTGTCAATGATTTTGACTTTGAATCGGTCAAACCACAGGTGTATGGCTTTATTGTGCGGGCACATAGTAGTGCCAGCTATAGCTCCTATCGCTCGCGGGGTAGCCTGGACCAATTGCTACGACACCATGACATTGTGGCGATTACCGATGTGGATACGCGGGCCTTAACCCGCCATATTCGCTCGGCCGGTGCGATGCGTGGTATCATTTCCACCGAAAGCGACTCGGTGGCGAGCCTGCGCGAAAAAGCGTGTGCTTCACCGCTGATGGAAGGGTTGGATCTGACGGGTGTTGTTACCTGCAAAGCTCCCTATACCTGGAGCGAATCCAGTGAAGAATGGCGGGTGCGCAATCACGAGTGGAGTCCCGACTATCGGCGAATGCATGCGGTGAGCAGCGATAGTCAATCGCCCGAGCTGAAATACCACGTGGTTGCGTATGACTTTGGCTTGAAGCGCACTATTCTGCGGCGGCTGGTGGATCATGGTTGTCACGTGACGGTCGTTCCCGCCACGACTTCTGCGGAAGATGCGCTGGCCCTCGCGCCGGATGGTATCTTTTATTCCAACGGGCCGGGCGATCCTGCTGCTGCTTCCTATGCAGTGGAAACGCTGCAAACGCTGATGCATCGTGTGCCGGTGTTTGGCATCTGCCTGGGGCATCAGTTGATGGGGTTGGCAATGGGGGGCAAAACCTACAAGCTCCCCTTTGGGCACCACGGTATCAATCATCCCGTGCGCTATCTGCCCAGTGGAAAAATTGAAGTCACTTCGCAAAACCACGGGTTTTCAGTGGATGCAGAGAGTTTGCCAGCGGATGTGGAAGTGACGCACATCAACCTGAATGACCAGACGGTTGAAGGGTTGCGGCATCGTAGCCTGCGTTCTTTCAGTGTGCAATATCACCCGGAGGCGGGGCCAGGGCCACACGATGCCACCTACCTGTTTCAGGAGTTTGTGCGCTTGATGAGTTTGTGAAAGGGGCGTATGAAGATTTATACGAAGACAGGCGATGCTGGTACCACGGGCCTTTGGGGTGGACAGCGGGTAGATAAAGATGCAGTGCGCGTGGAATCCTATGGGCAGGTGGATGAACTGAATGCTATGCTCGGTGTGGCACGCACGCTCAATGGGGGGGCGGATGCCGAGATGGATGCGTTGCTTGAGCGTATCCAGAATGAGTTGTTTGTGCTGGGGGCAGACCTGGCAACGCCCGGTGAAACAACCCGTATTGAGCGTGTCAGCGAAGCCTATACTGCACGACTGGAGGAAGAGATAGACCGGCTTGATGTTGAGCTTGAACCGCTGCGCCAGTTTATTTTGCCGGGGGGCTCGCCGCTGGCTGCTCATCTGCATCTGGTACGGACGGTCTGCCGACGGGCGGAACGGAGTGTGGTCAAACTGGCGCATGTGGAAACAATCAACCCCGCGGTGCTGTCCTATCTGAACCGACTCTCCGACTGGTTTTTTATGCTGGCACGGGTGGCAAACAGTCGCGCCGGACAGCCCGATGTGCCGTGGAATAGTCCAGCATAGATAGATTGATGATAGAAGGTGTGCTATGACTCCTTTGTTTGTCTATGGATTGCTGCTACTAGCACTGGTCGTGCCGTTGGCGGCAGCTCTGACGGTGCGGTTGCTCGGCAACCGGCTTTCGTCGCTCCAGGTAGTGGGTGGTATGGGGGTTATTTTTGTCCTTGCGATTGGCAGTGTGCTGGTGCTGTCGCGCAGTGAGGTGCGAAGACTGAGTGTTGGTAACCTGACGTTGCTGTTGCCACTGACTGGTTCGTCGAATGTGGCGGCCGAGCGTGCGCCACCGCCGCCGGTTGGGCCGGGCAACCGGCGGTTGCCCGTTGACGATGCAGTGGGGCCTTTGACGGGGGATACGGTGGGCCTACCCATCGTGACGCCGGCTATGACGGCGACGCAGGCGTTGACGGTGCCGGTTGATATGCCGCCTGAAGTGACGGAAACCGCGGTGGTTTCCGCCCCGGCTCAGATGGCCCCCTCGGCAACTGCACAGGTAGCAACTGCTACGCCATCGTTGGATGAACCAACTGCTATTCCGACGCCGCAGCCAGTGGAAGGGGAGCCAACTGCAACGCCGCTGCCCCCTACGCAACCGCCAGAGCCGCAGCCAGCCGATGCACCACCTGCCGAACCACAGACGTATACGGTGCAGGAGGGTGATACCTTGCGCAGTATTGCTCAACAATATGGGATTGAAACCCGGCTTCTCTTGCAGGCAAACAATATGACGGTGGAAGATGCGGCGGAGATACTGCCCGGTCAGGAATTGACGATACCCGTGCCAGGTAGCGGAGAACCCGTTGCGACGGCTGAACCTGAGCCAGAGCCTGCGCCGCCAGAGGAAGCGGCTCCAGAGGTGCAGGTGTATGTTGTTGAGTCCGGCGATACCCTCCGCGGTATTGCCGAGCAGCTTGGGGTTGAAGTGGCTGATTTGTTGCGGGTGAACGATATGACGCCTGAGGATGGTGATGCGATTTATCCCGGCCAGGAACTGGTAGTGCCGTAGGGATTGGAGGGAAAGGTTTTTCAAATGCAAAAATCTCTTTCACCCATGCAGCATTCCGCTCCGTGGGTATAATAGAAACAACGCAATTGCAGGACAGGAGCAGGTTACCAATGGCGAAAA
>CAYFVX010000301.1:0-5795 GCA_964346425.1 uncultured Chloroflexaceae bacterium
TCGACGAAGTCGAAAAACGCAAACACCCCACGCCAAAGGGGAGTGTGAGGGAACCAGGTTCCCTCACGCTCCCACAGGTGACACCCATTGAGTATCACTCCCCCCATAGCTTATCATACACATCCAGGAGCTCTTTCGGTTTGGCCTGGGTTTTCTCGGAGAGTTGGGCGTTCGACTGACGGAGCCGCTGGCTCAGGACGCGCAGCAGCTCGAGCCCCAGCTCTGGCTGCCGCTTGATGAGCATGATCAGCGGGTCGCGACGTACCAGCAGCAGTTGGATATCCTCCAGCGCGACGACATCCGCCGAGTGCGGTTCATCGTCAAACAGCGACATCTCGGCAAAGTACTCCTTTGGCCCCAGCACTGCCAGCCGCGCAATCGAGCGGCGTCGCTTGTTCGTGACGCGCTGCACGGCGGCTCGCCCGCTGACGATGACGTACAGCGTCATGCTTTGCCCGCCCTCGCTGATGATTTGCTCATCGGCGGCAAACGAGACTTCTTCGCTGATGCCCGCCAGCACACGTAGTTGCTCTGTCGTCATGCGTTGAAAGAATGAGACGTGCTTGAGGAAAATAACTTTTTCAATGAGAGTGAGCATAGGTGAATTCTCCTTCCCGCCAGACCTCTCATCAGTAAGCAGGCTGTCAATCTGCTCGTCCTGAATAGTTTGCTCCACCGCACGAGCAAACGCAGGATGGGCAAGTTCGTGGCGTGCTGCCAGTTCGGTGGTGACGGTGTGAATGGTCAGGGCTTGTAGCCAGTCATGTTGATAGAGCCGAACCAGGGTGTTGCTGAGTGGTGGCGGGGTGGTTCCGTTATAGGAAAAGTGCGGCCAGAGAAAATGGATGACCTGCCAGGCGGTTGGCGTCGTTTGCTGCTGGCTCGCACGTGTGTGTTCCAGCAGAGCTTCGGTTGGGGTCTCGCCATTCAGTAGGGGGGCTATCAGCCGCGCCAGGACGGGCGTGGTTTGCGATTCCAGAGCTTCAATTGCGTTGGCTCGCTCGCTACGTTCCTTGCTTTGCAGTGAGCGATACAGCGCGTCTATGTCTTCTTCCGCAGCAAAGGCACCCAGCAGCCAGAATATGCGGGCAATGACCAGGTCAATTTGCTCCGCCAGGGCAGTTGCCAGCATTTGGGCTGCCTGGCTTTGCCAGGATTGTATCGCGGCGCAGTGTCCATGCAGCGTGTACGCATCCGTGACCAGTTGCTCAATGAGTTGCAAGAGCACGCGGCGGGTGCGGCTGTTGCCGCTACGCGTCAGGATGAAGGTGGCACTCTCTACCAGATAGACGTCCGTGCTGGTGAGGGTTTCTTCCAGTTGTTGTGCGTTGCGTGAGCGGGCGTGGGTGCGGCCAAGCATACCGTCGCACGCCAGTCGCCGCACGCGAAAGCTCTCGTCCGCCAGTGCGTGCAGCAGGTTGCTGGTGACATCGAGGTTGGTGATGCGTGCCAGTGTTTCGACCACCGTCAGGCGAACGGTTTCATCCGCGTCCTGCTGATAGGTCTGGATAATGGCAAGCCCTTGCTGCCGTACATTCTCCTTTGTAGCCTGCCCGATCAGGTCGCCTATCAAGGCGACGATTTCGCAGCGCACCGCCGGCGAGGGGTCGTCACGATACTTGTGCAGTGTTCCCGCCAGTCGCTCATCGCCTATTTTTGCCAGAACGTGCAGACCGCGCATGCGGTAAAAATCATTCGTTGAATCTAGCCATTCGTTCAAGCGGGCGGAAGCTGGCTCCTGATAGGCGGGTTGGTTCGATCGGATGAGGATCGGCAGGATATTGGCTTGAATGGTGTCGTCCGGGTCATCCAGCAGTCGCCAGAGAGCTTCCAACAGGGCTGGCTCATATGTCTGGCTCTGTTCTGGCGTGTGCGTCAGGGCTTCGACGGCCGCTTGCCGCACGTTATGGTCGGGGTCTTCCATTCCTGCCAGGCAGAGCGAACGCAGCAGCGGGTGAAAGAGGGCTTCCTCTTTGAGCATGAGCAGGATGTTGGCACGTACTTCGCCACTTCGATTGACGGCTATCTGGTGCAGCAACGGGATAGCCTGTACCCCCTGCACGTCGTAGAGGATTTCGGCCAGCACAATGGTCGTTTCATCGCTGTCGCTTTCTTGCAGGCGGGTTTGCAGCAGGTCAAGTGCGGCTGGCGCAATGGGTTCAAGTTCGCCGCGACTGGCACGAAAGATGGACATTTCATCGTTTTGCAGCAGGTTCAGCAGCGATTGGGTGTAGCGGGAACGCAGACGGATGCCCAGATAGACATAGAACAGGGCAACCAACAGGCCGGGAATAACCAGGACGGATGCGGGTATCCATTGCTGCCCGATCAGCACCAGGATGCTGCCTGCCAGCAATGCGCCCATTGGGATGAGCAGTCCGTTGATAAATGCTCGTGCTCGCCCGCGCAGGTTGGGGGGGACGGCGTTGTAGAGC
This sequence comes from uncultured Chloroflexaceae bacterium, assembly GCA_964346425.1. Taxonomy (GTDB): domain Bacteria; phylum Chloroflexota; class Chloroflexia; order Chloroflexales; family Chloroflexaceae; genus JAAUSY01. Next base: position 2,436 of record CAYFVX010000301.1, read on the forward strand.
AGGCCATCTATGGGTGTGCGGAAGGCAGACCGTAATGAGGTATGGGTGATGCGAGCAAATGAGGCAGTCACCAGCGAGGGGATTGCTGCCAGCATGCCATAGGCCAGGGCGGTGAGGCCGGGAAAGATAAGGTTGGCATTGCCTACCCCAAAACGGGTGATGATGCGCGAGAGGAGAAACATCTGGATAGGGAGCGTCAACAGGTTGGCAATGGTTTCGAGCATACCATAGAACATGCTCAGGTCATTGGCTGAAGCATGAAAGTAGCTTTCCAGAAAGCTCTGCGCTTCAAATTCGAGAAAGTAGATGACCAGGGTGCTGACCAGGGCAGCGACGGCCATCAGCCGCAAGAAGGGAGAATTGCGAATCGACTGGAAGCCTTCTTGATAGTTTTTCAGGATGTTGGTTTTTTGTTGGTCAGGTGTATGGGCAGAAGTAGCTGGTTGTACCAGTCGCGGAATCCCCCAGGCAGTCACGCCCGACACAAACAACACCACACTCCATGCAACCACCAGGTTTTCCACATTGAGAAACATCACAATGGGAATAATCAGCAGGCCAGCGAGAATGCCCGAAGTGCGCGAGCCAGAGCCTATCAGCGGGAAATGCCGTTTTGCCATCCGTGCGTCGTAGAAATCGGCAATGTAGGTCCAGGAGTGGATGGAGATGAGCGCACGCCAGACCCGTTCGAGGAGGAAGAGCACGGGGTAGGCTATCCAGACATCGAGATGCACACTGATGGCGAGGCTCAGCACGAGCAGACTGCCAGCGAAACAGATAATGTTCATCAGGCGGGTATTGGCTATTCTGTCGACGAATGCGCCATAGATGAGGATGGCGAGTGCCGTCAGGATGGCATCGGCAATGAACATGTAGGGCAGGTTGCTGGCACCACTTTTTTCGAGAAAGAGGGCATAGCTGGCTGCCTGTCCCCACACAACAGTGGTGTTGAGCAAGAACGCGAAGGTATAGAGTAATGTGAGCCGTCGCCATTCGCCGGCCCGTACATCGAACAGGTTGCCAAGCCAGGCTTTGATGTTAGCCATATTGTTTGTGTAATTGTTCCGCCAGATTATAACTGCGGGGAACAATATCGTGGATATTTAAATATTCCCATTCGCCAAAGCGACCAAGCGTATAAATATCCTGTTCTTTGAGATAGGTCCGTATCTTCTGCACCGTTTCCAACCAGCCGATATGCATGCGTGGGTAGGCATAGGGCAGACGGAGAATACGAATGTCTGCCATTGTATCTTGTGGCTGTAATACGTGCATGGTGCGTAAATCGGTCAGCACGCGTTGCACCAGCGTCTCATCATCGAGTGGTGGCTCGGCAAAAAAGGATACTTCGGCAATCAGTGCGGTTTGCCCGGGTGGAGCCATATGGGGCGACAGGTTGCTCATAAACGACAGGCGATGGAAGATGAGGGAAGGATCATAGACGTAGACAAAGTTTTTGTCCGAGATATTTGCGCGGTTGACCACCAGGCAGACGCAGAGGAGCGAGATATGCTCCAGCTCTTGCGCTGCTTCCGCGATGTCGGTGGGTATTTGTTCCAGCATACTGACGAGTTCTGTGAGCGGGGAGGTTGCGACCAGGGCGCGGTAGGACATGCGGCTATCGTCACTGAAGTAGGCAACATGTTGTTCGGTATCAACTGCCTGGAGAGCCACACCGGTCTTGACATTGGTCAGGTGACCTGCCATTGCCTGTAGCAGGGCAGCAATACCGCCGCGAATTGGGTAACCAAATTGCCGGTCATGTGGGCGGTCATGGGTTGCGCCACGGAGGGACATTTCGAGATTGGGGTGGGCTACTTTGCCCGATCCGCTGCGAAAGTCCATTGCTTCAAGTGGCGTCCGCCATTTTTTTGCTTCTTGCGGCAGAACGACCATCTCAGCCATTGGGTCGCCCACTTTGGCATAGAGCCAGTCACGATAGTTGGCAAAGTGTCTGGGTTCCTGCTGTTCGAGCTGCATGGCAGTTTCGACCAGACCGGTGAGACAGCGCAGAATGTCGGGGGCGGGCAAGCCATACAGGTATTTTTGGATAGGATATTTTGTGTAGACGCCGTATTGATGATGGTAAATCCAGTCCTGGAATGCGAGATGGTGCAGGTTGTCGCCCAGCAGTTGCTGGCTGACCTCTGCGGTATACTGACTACCAGGCAGGAGAATGCGTGGCCCATAGTCAAAGGTACATCCTCCAATGACCGTGCTGCGGCAGATGCCGCCGATTTCCTCGTGCTGCTCAACCAGAGCATACGGCAAGTGCAGATGATAGGCCACACTCAGCCCGGCAATACCACCGCCAATGACAAGTATATCTGGGTTATTGTGTATCATCTGATGATTGTCCTTTGCGTCGTTTGCGCATTTCTTTTGCCCGCGCACTCAAATCCTGAAAGAAGTCGGTTTCGACAATCTCGGCAACTTCCTGTGATTGCCTGACCTCGTCAATCTCAATATGCAGAGCTTCAACTTTCTGCCGCAGTTGTTGCACCTCGCTGGTGGCACGATTGAGCATGATGAGCAAGCCGAGTACCAGTACGGTGAGCGCAGACATGGTAATGATGGAGCTTTGAATATGTTCATAAGAGCCGGTTATGCGCATCAACTCTGGCAACATGGCAGACATGCCAATCACCCAGACCAGTTCACTCTCTGTGTCGGGGAAGACGACAACCGGACTCCAGGCAGCTATTTCGCGGCCGGTATCTTGTGTCAGAAACTCCCACCACGGGGCAGCATCGCGTGCTTTGTCCGGGTCCCAGACATACCACCCGATTCCTTCGCGTCCATGCATGACAGCACTGGTCATCGTCTCATAATGCCAGGCTCCCTGTTCTTTCTGAATTTCAAAAATCTCGCCCATGCTTTTGCCAATATATTCCTGGGGGAAATCTTCACTTTCATCATACACAGCATATTCTGGCGAATAAATCCAGGCGTCCCCTACCGTTCCGATGCGGATTGGTTTCACCAGTTTATTCAGCACTTCTTGTTCAATATCATGAATAGCATCTACGCCACGCTGGTCTATTTCTGTTTCAATATAGAGGGTTGCTGCGCGTGCAGCGTTGCGCACTACTTCTAATTGGGCACTCTGAAAGGTTTGAATAGTCGCTTCTTCTAATTTGCGGCTCTGGTCTATGACGGTGTACCACCCGAACACGATAAGCACAATGGGGAGAGCTATAAGGATACGATTGCGTAGCTTCTCTGAACGGCCGGTTTTCATATTCGTTCTCCTAATGAAAATGGGGATGTTAGCAAAATTTCGTATCCACATCTTCAAATTCTTGTGAAGGTAGTATACCATACCATCTCTTTTTGCCTGATTCTGAAAAATTACGAAAC
>CAYFVX010000302.1:0-5788 GCA_964346425.1 uncultured Chloroflexaceae bacterium
GCTTCTCAGTTGTGCTTTAGACTCAGTATTTCTTTGGAACAATTACCAGAACAAACCGCCTGGCAATAGGCTTACGAATTTTGGTTTCCACCACGACGCCGGAGCGGGATAGTATTCCCACGTTCGGAAGCCAGTGGCGGAGAGGCAGGAGATTGTTTTGATTTTGGTTGTTGTTTGGTCGAACGCGCAGATTCCTGCCGTTCAGAACCCGATGAAGAGGAAGAAGCAGATTGTTTCACCGCACGAAGAGATTCACCACCACGCCGTCTTAATGGAATTTCATGATAGTCCGCACTATCTTGCGCTTCATCAGCAGGAGAATCTTCCTCACTCATCATAGCTTCAAAATCAGTTTTCACCTTTGAAGAAGACTGACCCGAACCAGTCAAAGAGGAGAGAATATCATTTTCACTTCCCCCGCCACTACCATTACCTCCACCACCACGACGTTGGAGGAACGCCATAGCCACTTCACGTGCTCCAGGATTCGTCGCTACCGTATTCAACAAATCATTGAGCGCACGAAGAGTCTCGGCAACATTCCGCAAATCGCCACCACTCAAATTACTCAAGCTACTAAAAGGAACTTCTGCCTCACGCAATGCCCGATTGACCGTATCCCACGCAGCACGACCTACCCGGCTGACACTGTAAAGCTTACCAGGTGGTAGACCAGAAGGATCCTGTTGAAATGAAGGAGCACTGGACTGCGAATTGTATGCCTCAGACCCGGACCAACGATAGGCTTTATCATTCGCCCCATAATTATCAGGCGCACCATAAACTTGCTCACTCACCGCCCCATAAATTTCCGAAGCCGCATCAACAGATTCGACCCCCTGAGCAGCAAGAGCTTGAGCAGTATCCGCCGCGACTCGCAACAACGTAACGGCTGCTGGCAAATCCGCCAACGGCAAGAGTGTAAAGGTAAAACGTTGCTCCTCTTCGTCAGGCACGGCAAAAACAAGTTGGAGATGCGCATGCAACGGATCAAGCCCCACCCCTTCCACAAGACACAACTCAGTCAGGGGAAAAGCATAAAACAGATGTCGCCCATAGTTACGAGCCCAGAGCAACACACGCATCGTCGTAAGCAAGCAATAATCGTGGAGCGTTGGCCCACTAATACGCCGCCCATTACTATCCAGCAACACACCATCCAGAGCAACAAGCACCATCTCTTCTTCTTCAAGAACACCCAGGCCCTCGAGCTCTGCTAGATGTGAAGGAACAACCGTATGACTAAGATAGAGCAAATCAATCATAAGATAAAAAACAGTAGTCACCAGCCACCAGCCACCAGCTACGCATCACGCTTTACTGATGACTGATGTCTGATGACTATGTGCAACCCTTCCTCTAGCGGTTAAAGCGTGATCGAACCGTTTTGTATCGGAAGTTGGCACCTGCCGGTGAATTTACGCGACCTTCACCACTGCCAGCACGAACTACACCAGGATAAGCATTGCGGTTAATGTTCAACACTGCAGTTGACGTTGCGTCAAGCAGGTTGCTAACCCACCGCCAGTGACCTTCAAACATGATGTCACCTACTGATGCCACCTGACCAGCAGACTCAGAAAACCATCCACGGTTTCCAGCCATTGTGTCACCTCCTATAGTATAAGGTTTCAAAAGCGAATATACAAGGCCCCACAGGGATACTAAGCCCTGGTTGACCACCTGAAAAGAAGAACCTTACCTGCTCCTCCGGCTATATATCACAGACGTATTATACCGCCTGGTAGCCAACTTCCTGCCCGTGACCTGCTGCCGAAAACGGCACTATCAGCCACTCATCTTCCATCTCAGCCTGCCCGGCCTCCAGACCAGCCAGACTGGTCGGCAATGTCATGATGCGACGGAAGTCCCCAATTTGGATAACCAACTCATCACCGTTCTGGAACAGGTCGAGCCGCTCAACATCAGCAAAGGGAAGTTTAATGCGAACATCATACAACCCATTGTTTATCTTCGTAATCTCCAGAGGAGACTGCCGATACCGTACCTCAGCAGGGTTCGCATCGCCATAGATAGTCTTGCCCATCTGGTTCAGCCGTTCCAACCCCACCACCTCCTCAGAGTAGTATGGCACATGGCATATCGGGAGCGGCGTAAAGGCATGATCAATTTCCTGAAGATATTTCTTCTGAACAGTTTTCCAATGGTTCAGATAACCACTATCCTGATCGGGCGGGAATATCTTATTCACCACCACCATATCAACTGTCAAACCATACATGGACAGGTAAGTCAATGCTCGTTGACTTTCCTTGATAACCATTTTCTCAGGGTTCATAACAAGGCGAACCGAAGTTTCGGCTGGATTGCTTAATGCTTCCGTAACCCCTGCCATCTGAGCAAACAACTCATCAATAGCATCATATACTTCGGGGGGAGCGACCATTCTGTTCAGACTGGGCGTTGCCTTAATCATGGGACGCAAGATAGGACGTACCAGATACCTTTCAGCATTCCGCATCATGCTAATTGCCCACTTAAATGTCTCAGGAGAAGAGAGCAGACGCAGAGTTTCGCCAGTTGGGGCACAGTCAATAATAAGCAAATCATAATCGTTCGCTTCTTTATGCTTCTTGATACGGATGAGTGGAAATGCCTCTTCCATTCCTGGCAAAATACTCATCTCGTCAGCAAGCATACCACTTATCCCTTGCTGTGCCATCAAGTCGGCAAAATGCTCACGCACCAACCCCCAATTACTTTCTATGTCATCATGGATACTCACTTCCAGAGCATCCAATTTCGGGGTAATACGTACTGGATCGGGACTTAACGGCCCTTCCAGATCCAACGAATCTGCCAGACTATGCGCCGGGTCTGTACTCATGATCAGCGTGCGCAAACCCTGGTTTGATGCCTGCACCGCAGTTGCGGCTGCTGCACTCGTTTTTCCTACCCCACCTTTACCGGTAAAGATCAGCGTGCGCATTAAGACCTTTCTAGGATGATGACAATTTGGAGAGTTGAACCACCACTTATTCTCGGCTCTGCTTCCGAGTTGTGCTTTCGTTCATCAGAGGGAGAGCATTTTTCGCCTGTCATTTGGTTTCCCCACTAATTCAACTATCCCCCCTTGAACGTTGTGGTCACTATACCACGAATATCGAAACATGTCAATTGTCAAAGGGTCATTGAGAATAATCTGCTTGCATTATTTGTACAATCTACCCCGCCCCTGAACAGCAAGAGATAATCTATGCTATCATGCCTCTTGAATGGAAAAATCATCCTATCCTTTTTTATCACTATAGAGAGCCAGCTATGAGTAATCAAGTAATGGAAAGCCTGCGTGTCGTCCATATCTTCAATGGTCTCAGCGACCAGGAACTGCTGCAAGTCGCCAACCTGTGCAAAGTCTGGCGAACACCTGTTGGAGAGATTATCTTCAATGAGGGCGAAGATGGTCACGAATTGTACATCATCAAGGAAGGGTGCGTCCGCGTCTCCATCAAAACCCGCGGAACTGATGGCAAAGTGTCATCCGGGACTATCAACATGCTCTACACCGGTCAGAGCTTTGGTGAGATGGTTTTGCTTGATGGAGTAACCCGTTCAGCCACCGTCGTCAGCGCCGAACCCTGTGTCTTACTCGTCATTGAAGAAACCGACTTCGATGCACTCTGCGAATCCAACCCACGCATCGGCTACCGAGTAATGTACAACCTTGCCTGTGACGTGGCATACAAACTCCGTTCCTCAAACCTGCTTTTGCGCGGAACGATTCGCTGGCAACAGGGCGAGCTGGGCAAACAATCGTAGCGACCCGCGTGCTGAATGAACTATCGAACCGGTACTGCCCGGGTTACGAGCCGGTGCGTCATTTCAACCGAATCATTGACCACCACCTGCTCTCCTATGCAAGAAATCAGCGTCAGCACCTCCCGGCCTTGCGGCAAAATATATGCTACTTCATCAGGAGTCGCATACAATTTCTCCTGCACGCTATAGGTGTATATTTCCCCATTGGCAGTATGCAGGGAAAGAAGAGCACCAATGCTTACCTCACGCAAATGAGCAAACGGGGCTGCTCGTTGCGGTGTATCTTGAAACCGCAAGACATGCCCCCATAGAACGATGTTCTCACCTTCGCCTGGTCGAGCACTATAGTGATACCAACCAACATCATGCTTCAGCACCACCGGCGACCGGTTCTCATCCAATCCCACCGAAAACACTGGCCTATCCAGACCAATCTCTTCAATGACCAGCCGGACCGGAATATCCGAGTCAAGGAGATGCGGCCCTCCTTGCTGATCGGACGCCACCGATGTCCCCGATACCCGTGAAGACGTGGGCGAAACATCCCCCTGCTCATCGCCCCCTATCCGCGAGGATGCCCCACCTATCCCCCCCGATCCTTCACGTTGCAGCGGCACAAGATACTCACGTTGCAAACGCGGCAACGGAGTATCCTGCAGACCTTGCACATCAGGACCGACAGAAGCAACCACTTTCGCACCAGACAATGAACTGCTCTCCGCAGAAAGAGAAGGGAGAATATCTGCTGTTGGGGGATGCTGTGCCACTCCTGATGGAGAAGCAGCAAGAGAAAGTGCAGGAGCAGTTCCCGTTTGCTCGCTCCCCACCGTCACACGCTGTCCATAAGAACCTTGCAAACATTCCGCCAGAACCAGCATAACCAGAACAACCAGCACCCAGATTTTCAGAGACATTGGGAGCCTCCTGCTTCCTCCTACCCTATCCAACGTACCCGTGTCATATCTCGTATGCGCATCACATCGGCAGGAATAATCAAACCTCCCCCGATCGTCAGCGCATCTGACGAACCACAGGCAACACCAAGCTGCAGCGACTCCTGCAGCGGCAAACCACGCAAAACCCCCGTCGCAAAACCTGCCAGCAACGAATCCCCACAACCAACAGTGCTCACTACATCGAGCGGTGGCGGCGAAACATGACATACACCTGCTTCACTGGCAGCCAATACCCCGTCCGCACCCAACGACACCACAACCAGGCAGATACCCCGATCCCTAAGTTCCAGCGCAGCCATTTTCGCCTCTTCAAGAGATACCAATGGTCTCCCCAGCGCATTCCCAAGCTCCTGATTATTCACCTTGATCCCATAAGGAATAGCGTCTATCGCCGCGACCAACGCCTTATTGCTGGTATCCACAATGACCTTGCGACCAACACCTGCCAGGCGAGAGACAAGCTCCGTCAAAGCCGCAGGCGCGATACCCGGCGGCAAGCTCCCACAAATCGTGACCAACTGTGAATGCTCAGCGACATCCATCAAAACATCGAGAAAAGAAAACCAATCTTCCGTACTCAACATTGGCCCATGCTCATCCAGCGGCGTAGCATCATGGGCATTGGGATCAACCACCAGCACACAGGTACGGGTCTCACCAGCACTGTGCCAGACCCAGCGGCCCTCCAATCCCTCCTCTTTCGCAAGATGGGCAACCATCTGACCGGTCAACCCCCCAAGAGGAGCCGAAACAACACACTGCTGTTCCAGCGCATGGGCAGCTCGAGCCACATTCAGCCCCTTGCCGCCAGCAGCCAGCAACACACGTTCAGCACGATGTCGCCGACCAAGTTGCACATCAGGAACAACCATCGTTCGGTCCAGAGCGGGGTTGGGAGTAATAATCAACAACATAAACCAATCCCTTCACCACTAGTCCTGCTCCCTGCCATAGCGTCTCCACCTCCACCATCCTCATTGTACCCAGATCTTCCTGGAAATGCGTGTGCAGACACATTACAAGAATCTTACCACCAGTGTGTCATCTTGACG
>CAYFVX010000303.1:0-5786 GCA_964346425.1 uncultured Chloroflexaceae bacterium
TCTGAATTTATCACAAGGTACATCAGGATATGAATTCACCAACAATCATAAGTGGTCCATGGACCAAACCCGTTATCCCCAAACAATCACTTGACCATGTGATCGAGGCAATGAAAAGCTATCTGGAAACAATTACGGCAACTCGCCAGGGAGTGGAAGAGCAGAGTTACAAATTTAATGCATCCCACGCGCTTCTGCCAGTTGATTGCAAACGAACCATTGAAGCATTAGATGCACTCCGCGAGCCAATCACCAGTCTATGTGAATTGTTCTCGGACCGCGATCATTTGCCTGAATCGCTGGCTTTGCTGCGCTATCAAATTCTGGTGCCTCTCCACTATACCAATGAGCAGGTTAAAGAAATCGTTCCTCTGGTCTCACTGTTTCGTTCACACTGTCTGAAATCCTCACTGCAAACTATTCAGCACCAGCAGATCATCGCCGACAAGATGGAACAGTTGAGTCGTGCCAGTGAAGAAATAGAGGTCGAAGGCTACAGGCTCATTGACCAGGTGCGTTTCACGTTCAATGATAATTAAGCCATTTTGCTGCGATAGCCTGTTTTTTCCTGTTCAGTTGCTTTATGTTCGCGTATCTGGTCATACTGACCTGCGTAGACGGGTGTCCACTACCAACCCTCGCCAAACCTGCACAGCCATATGTCTGGTGTATGGATAGCAACAAATCTCCTTTGCAATAGGGGTGGCGTGGCTGCACAAGTGGCAGACCCTTATCCCACCCACTGCGTGCAAAATTGTAACCCAAGAGACGGGTAGTGCGGCGACAAATTGGGTAAGGATATTCAGCTTCGTTTGCGTCCCTGTTTCCCACGTCGCTTTGATTTCTTCACTGCCTCAGCGATGAGCGCATCATTGAATGGGCGTATTTTCTTCGGACGTTCTCCATTAGCAATACACTGCTCACGAATATCAATGCTTTCCTGTATGAGCAAATGGCACCGAAACAAAATCTGAGCCACCTCCCGTATCCTTGCTCCCAATCCATCACTTCCGCCTGTTCCTTCAATTGGTCGGGGAGTTGTCATATTCTCCTGCCAACGAACACGAGGAGGGCATCTTGTTGTCCCATGACGACGTTCATGGTACTCAGAGAGAAATATGTCTATACGTTCCTGCAATTTTCCCATTGACAGCTTCGGCTTGACTTTGTATGGACGTTTTTGCACACTTGAACCAACGTATCCATCAAGGGTGGAGATACACATAGTTTCCAGCGTGCCAAAAAATCGTTCGACCTTGCCCTTGGATTGCGGACGGTACCCTTCGTGGAAACGTTGCTCAATCCCAAAGTGCAAGCAGACTTCCTCGATATGACGAGACCGATAATCTCTGCCATTGTCAATATAAATGATGGAGGGTATACCATAGACAACATTCCATTTCTTGTCTGTTTCGAGCAATGAATCACGTAAAGCAAGGGCAATACTCATACTACTTGGATGATCCAGGCTCAAGTAGTAACCACAAATTGCCCGACTATAATCATCCAGGAACGCAGTTATCCAGGGGCATCCCAGGTGCTCACCAGTTTCCGGGTCTATTACAATAATGTCGAGTTGGTGATGATCACTTTGCCAGATGTGATTTGCGTAATCAGCCTCAAATAGCCCATACAACTCTCTGCTGCGCGTATATGAACGGGTTCCCTTGTGAGCGAACGTCTTCTCATCGGCTGTTATCTGTTGGCTCAGAAATAACACCTGATGGTAGGTTGGCAATTGTTCTTCAGGTAGTTTGAGATGATCACGCCCATATTTCTTTGCCCGTCGTTGTGTTTCTGCAATCGAAAAACCTTTTTCGTTGAGGAGAATACCAATGATTACCTCCTCCAGTTGGGGGGCAAGCTGCGAACCTCGACTTGTGTAAGATTTGCGCTCAAGTCCTGACAGTCCATCCCGTTCATAAACTTTAATCCAGTTACGAATTGTCTGGTGACTTACTGATTTGCCAACGACCTGTTCAGCAGCACGGCACGCTTCAGCCATTTTATCTCCTGGTATCGGTCTTAGTCCACAAAGAGGCTGAATAATTTGAGCTTTTTTCAACGCCATGTCACTCCAACGGGATTCTTCTTGCGCAGCACTCATACGGAAACTCCTATGTCTTCTGTGTCTTCAAGCAAATCAAGCCAACTCACCTGATGTTCAAATGCGCAGGCTCCTGCCTGTACGACAACAGCACTGTCATAGATACCAAAAACAGCGTGAGCATCATCCGGGTCATAGCGTACATCCACCTGCTTCCCATCCTCCAATCCACAGGAAGCAACATCAAATGGTATACCAAAGGGTGTGATATGGTACAATAGGAGCAATCTGCAGGAGATGCTCTATGAACCTATTGAACCGTCTCTTCAAGAACTTCTCCCTGCGGCCTCTGTTGACGATACCTTTCGTCTTGCAAATCGTCGCCGCCGTAGGATTAGTTGGCTATCTCTCCTTTCGCAATGGGCAGCAGGCTGTCAACGATGTCGCCTCGCAGTTGCGCCGCGAAATCTCGCAACAGATTGAACAAAAGCTGCTCGACCATATCGAAATCCCCCACCTCATCAACCAGATAAACGCCGAAGCAGTACGCCGCGGCGACCTGCAAACACACGACACCGCCAGCGAACGCTACCTGGGCAGACAGATACAGATACAAATACTCGAATCCATCACCTGGGACTACTATGGCGACCAGGAAAGCGGAGCTTTTGTCGGCGCGACGCGCAACCAGCAGGGGAACATAGAAACCGTCATCAATGAAAAACGCACCAACTTCCAAGGCTACTACTACCAACTTGACGAACACGGCAACCGCCTGAGCCTGACGCGCATCACCCCGGACATCTACGATGCCCGCGAACGCCCCTGGTATCAAACCGCCGTGGAAGCAAACGGGCCAGTCTGGAGCAGCATCTACCCCGACTTTGCCCTGCCGCAACTGGTACTCAGCGCGGTTAAACCCGTCTATAGCTCGACTGGTACCCTGCTTGGCGTGGTAGGCACAGATTATTCGCTGGATGCCATCGGTACCTTTTTGCAAAACCTGCAGATAGGCAAAACGGGCGAAGCCTTTATTATCGAGCAAGATGGTCGACTGGTTGCCAGCTCTGCCGCCGAACAACCCTACCACCCGGATGACACGGGCGAAACACTGCAACGCATTCAGGCGAGCGAGAGCCAGGACGCTCTGATTGCCGCCACCGGCAACTACCTGCTGCAAAACATGGACCTGCTCAACCAGACCGACTACACCCAGCACGAATTCTCTTTCAACGGCACACGCCACTTTGTGCAGGTCTCGCCCTTTCAGGATGCCTACGGGCTGGACTGGCTGATTGTCGTGGTTATTCCCGAATCCGATTTCATGGCGCAGATCAACGCCAGCGGACGCACGACCCTGCTGCTCTGCTTGCTGGCATTGCTGGCATCTATCGGTGCGGGTATCGCCACTGCCCGCTGGGTCACAACCCCCATCCTGCGCCTGAACGATAGTGCCAGACAAATTGCTGCCGGGCACTATGGCACAACGGTAGACGTGGAACGCTGCGACGAAGTCGGCGAACTGGCCGAAGCCTTCAACGACATGTCCCTGCAACTCCAGACCGCTTTTGAATCGCTCAAAGAGAGCGAACAGAAATATCGCTCCCTGTTTGAAGATTCACGCGATACGATTTTTATTACGACGAAAAAGGGCGAGATTATAGACATGAACCCGGCCGGCCTGCATCGCTTCGGGCTAACAGAAGAGGACTTCTTCTCCTTCAATGTGCAAGACCTGTATGCCAACCCGAAGGACCACCGCACATTTCAGCAAGCCATTGAGCAATATGGCGACATCACCGGCTTTGAAGTGCGTATGCAGCGAAGCGATGGTCGTCAGTTTGATGCGCTTATCACCGCCACTCTGCGCCAGAGCGAGGATGGTAACATTACCGCCTATCAAGGCATCATCCACGACATCACCATGCAAAAGCAAAACGAGCGACTGCTGGCGGAAAATGTGCGCCTGAACACCGAACTCGAAGTGACGCGGCGGCTGCAACGGATGATTTTGCCCAGAGCGGAAGAACTCGCCAGCATTCACAACCTGGATATTGCCTGCTTCATGCAGCCAGCCGACGAAGTAGGCGGCGATTACTACGACGTTTTACAGTGCAACGGACGGGTAACTATCGGCATCGGCGATGTCACCGGCCACGGCCTGGAAAGCAGTGTGCTGATGCTGATGGTACAGACGGCGGTGCGCACACTACTCACCAGCGGCGAAACCGACCCGGTGCGCTTCCTGAGTACCCTCAACCAGACCATCTACCAGAATGTGCTCCGCATGCAGGATAACCGTAGCCTGAGCTTCGCCATGCTCGATTATGAAACATCGGGAGAAGTTCGCCTGACCGGACAGCACGAAGAAGTTATAGTCGTGCGTCACAATGGGCACATTGAGCACATAGACACGCTCGACCTGGGCTTCCCCATCGGGCTGGATGAAGATATTGCCGACTTTGTCCAGACACACACCTTCACCCTGCACCCCGGTGATGGTTTCATCTTGTATACCGATGGCATCACCGAAGCAGAAAACGCGGCTGGCGAGCATTATGGACTGGAACGGCTTTGCACGCTGGCGCAGCAACACTGGCACTCCAGCCCGGCCGACATCCAGTCCGCGCTTCTCGCAGACATCCACCAGCACATCGGGCAGCAGGAAGTCCTGGATGATATTACGCTGCTGGTGGTCAAACGACGGTAAATCGCGCACACTATACGGTATGAAAATACGCACGAGCGCACGCTCGGTAGCACCACGAAACATCGTGAACGGGTTTTACCAAGGCTGTGGCACACAGTTGCGTGCGTTTTTTGCCGTGCGCAAGCAGCACACCAAACAGGTGACACCTGTTGAGGACCCCAGCCCCCCCATCCACTTTTGCCCATCGTCAGGTTTGTGGTATCATACAAAGTATCTTGATACGTGCAGATACAGAAAGCACGATTTGTCGCTTTGCAAAGCGGGGGCAGGGGGAAAGGAAAATCTCCTCAACCGGTTTCACCTATGGAGAAATACAATGTCAGAACTAAAAGATAAACTTGTCCTGGTGGTGGATGATGAAGTCCACATGATTAAATTCATGCGCATGAACCTGGAACTGGAAGGGTGCCGCGTGGCGAGTGCGGCCAATGGGCGTGAAGCCCTGGAGCGTGCTCGCGAGGATATGCCAGATGTTGTGCTGCTGGACATTATGATGCCCGGCATGGATGGCTTTGAAACGCTGCGCCGTCTGCGCGATTTTTCGCAGGTACCCGTGCTCATCCTCACCGCCAAAGGCGAAGAAGAAGACCGCATCAAAGGGTTGGAACTGGGCGCGGATGACTACATCAGCAAACCATTTAGCCACCGCGAACTGGTCAGCCGCATCCGTGCCGTGCTGCGCCGCCACTACACCGCCCCACCCGTCCCACAAACGATGGTCGTTGTGGATGATCGACTCACCATAGACTTTGCCCGCCGCGAGGTGCTGGTCAACGGCGAGCGCGTCAACCTGCGCCCGACGGAATACCGCCTGCTCTACCACCTGGTCCAAAACGCGGGCTATGTGCAAACGCACCAGATGTTGCTCACCAAAGTATGGGGGCCAGAATACCGCGACGAAAACCACTACCTGCGGCTCTATATCACCTACCTGCGCCAGAAAATCGAGGAAGACCCCGCCAACCCGAAATACATCCTCACCGAGCGTGGCGTTGGCTATCGCTTTGTGGATTTTGAGAAGAACCAGAC
>CAYFVX010000304.1:0-5785 GCA_964346425.1 uncultured Chloroflexaceae bacterium
CACTCCCCTGGTTCAACTCCGTTGAGGATATTCCACGGTATTCTGTGGTGCTACCCCTGCGATGCGCGTACCACATAAACATACTGCAGTATATCACTATTGCACCAGCAATTCCAAGACGTAAGCCTGGCTGTAGCGTGTGGTATGATAAGGAGCAGCAAGTTCATGGAAAAGAGCACCAAAGAACCAGTTTGCTGAATAGTGCAGTGAGGAAAAGTATGAGCGATAGGTATGGTGGGCAGCAATAAGAGAAAGAAAGGCAAACATGCGTATGAGCAAGGGGGCCGGGCGGCTGAACAACCTGGTTGATGCAATTGGCGGCGCAGGGTTTATTGTGGTTTCGTTGTTGCTGTCACCGTTTCTGCGGGTCTGGCATGCACGTTGGGGAGCGTTTGTGTCGGATATTAACCGCTCTTTGCCGGGCGATCAGCTTGTGCCTCATCCCAGGCTCGAAACCACGCGGGCGGTGACAATCCACACGCCACCTGAGCAGGTATGGCCCTGGCTGGTGCAAATCGGGCAGGGACGCGGCGGTTTCTATAGCTACGATATGCTAGAAAATCTGGCTGGCTGTGCTATCCATAGTGCGGAGCGTATCCTCCCTGATTGTCAGGTGTTGCTACCTGGCGATCTGGTGCGCCTCGGCCCGGAGGGGTATCCTTTCTATATGGTTGCCAGTGTGGTACCGGAACGGTCGCTGGTGCTGATTGCGGCAGACCCACAGAGTGGGGAACCGGGCACGAATTCCTGGGCGTTTCTGCTGGATCCCTATGGTGAGCAGGCTGCGCGACTGCTTTCGCGCACACGCACGCATTACGCGTCCACCTTTGTCAATACGCTCATATGGCAAGTGATGACAGATGCAATCCAGTTTGTGATGGAGCGGCGTATGCTGCTGGGCATCAAGGAACGTGCGGAAGGTCATTTTCACCAGAACACTCCATAATTTGGGGATTTCCCAGATTTGGATGAAGAGTTTCTGTTCACCCCGAAGACACCTCACATGTGGAGACTTTTTCGAGGACAAGAACCGCCTTGAGAATCGTAGCCGCGGTTTTGAACCGCGGAATCTGCCCCCATGTGACGTTTCTTCCGCGTCTGCAAGCCACACTCCTTGTCGGAGAGGAACATCACATGAATCGTGGCAACAGCGGCTAGAAGCCGCTGCTACGGTATCTGGATTTTACCGTGGGGTATGTTGTTTTTTCGACGAAGTCGAAAAAACCACAAACCCCACCATCATCGGGTTGCGAGGGAACGGAGTTCCCTCGCGCTCCCTTGTGGTGAAACCTATTGAGGAAACCCCACTCATCCCTCGTCGCTTGTCACTTGCCTCACTTCAGCGTTTTTCTGGTGGGCGACGCTTGCGATACGACGTTCCAGCGAATGTCATAAGCACCGCGTGTCTCATCGCCCTGCACGAGCAGGCGGTAGGTACCGTCCTGCGGGATGTCTATGTTGGTCTGTCCGTTTGCTTCGCCCGGTGCCTTGCGCTCGATCCGTTTGATGGTCGCGCCTTGCGGGTTCTGGACTTCAAGCGACAGGGTGCCCTGTTCGACCTGTAGCTCGTGCGTCATCACCAGCATTTCGCCCGTCTGGGCAGTGACCTGACTATCAATCGTATCGTCGAGATACTGGTAGCTTGCGATCATATGACCCGGCATGCTGGTGCCGACAAAGCCAACCCGGACGTCGGCTATGCGTTGAAAGTTGAATGTACCCATTGTAAGCAGAGCAACCAGTACAACGATAGTAGCGACGCCCAGCAGTCCGCCTGCAATGGCGAGCCAGTGATACCAGCGAAAGCGCATAGTGAAACCTCCTTATACCAGTGACGAGTGGTGAGTGATGAGTGATAAGCGGATGCAATGCACGCTCTCATACTCATTTTTTCAACTCTTCACCCGAACATGGTATTATCTCTTCCTTTTCCTTTCCCTTATCCTTAATTATCTGCTGGATAGGATCCAGCCCTGTCGTGTCGTGAGCATAAGACATCTCCTTCTCTGGGTAATTATGCGGTTTACCGTGCGTATTGGATACTTTCTGCTTATTCCACCCGGTTGTCGGGTTGATGGCGTTTGCTTGCGCCGAGCAGGACACTCAGCAGAACAAGCAAACCGACAACCAGGATAATGATACCGCCGATGATAAGCAGGATGATAGACGTGTTTATCATAAGATTCTCTCTCTCTGTTATGGGTGGGGATTCTTTTCTGCCTGGTCCTGTTGTTCTGGCTGACGATTGTACTGTCGGTAGCTTTTGATTGCGCCAAAGAGCAAGCCGAAGAGCATACCAAAGCTGATGCCCATGGCGGGGTCGCCAAACGCTGCACCGATGGCTACGCCAAACATCATGCCGTACATCATGAAGCTTGCGACGATCTCGTTTTTTGTGCTGTTTTTCATGGTCTGTTCCTTTCCACTCCACTCCACTCCACTCCACTCCACTCGTTTCTGCTGTTGGGTTCATTGTAGAACGTTTGCCACGCGGGAACATCCGCCAGGGTGGTGGGGTGGAACCTGTCCAGGTGGGCAGGGTTTTGATCAAAGGGGGCGGGAGCGTAGACGATGGAGTGGAGACCGTGAACAAGCAGCGAACACCTGCCGCAGGCATTGAGGCCAAATTCGAGTGAAGAGTGAGAGAAATCGCCAGGACGCAAAGAACGCCAGGATTCGGGCAAAGAGATAGGAAACTCTGTTCGCTCTGTGCCTCCGTGTCTCCGTGGTGAAAAAACTATCCTACGCACCTACACGCCTACGTTCCAGGTACGCCTATGTTTCAACGCATAGGCTACTCCCTGCTGAAAACTCCCCAGCGTGATAATACGCTCCAGATCCGCCCCCAGATTGACCAGGGTCTGCGCCATCGCGGGACCAATGCCCGTCAACACCACACGTGCTCCCAGCAACCTGGCTGCCTGGGCGGACTGCACCAGGGTCTGCGCCACTTGCGTATCCACCAACGAGATGCTGGTAATATCCAGGAGCGCAATGTGCGCATGATAGTGCGTGATGCCCCACAAGAGTGCCTCTATCACCTGCTGCGCCCGTTCGCTATCAACCGTGCCGATGAGCGGCATGGCTATGACACGATCGGTCAACGGTATCAGCGGAGTTGAAAGTTCGCGCAGTGTATCACGCTGTGCATCAATCACCTGCTGTTGCAACAACGCCTGCTGTTGCTCCAACTGCTTGCGTTCGCTAATGTCGCGCCAGTTGCCATAGATGAGCGTTTGCTGATTGCAGGTCATCCTGTTGAGCGTCACTTCCACCGGGAATTCCTCGCCATTGACCCGCTGGTGGACCCACTCAAACTGGTGGATTCCTGTTTCCAGGACAGTTCGTATCATTTGTTCTGCCTTTTGCTGCGAGGAAATCCCATCCGGCTGGCGTTCTGGTGAAATCTGCGAGGGATGCATGTGATACACTTGCGCTTTGTCTGACACACCTATCATCTCGACAAACGCTCGATTGCAGGCAATAAAGTGCTGGCTATTCATAATAAAATGCGCATCGGGGGCATGCTCGAAGAGGAGATGAAAGGGAAGTTGTTCGGCTTCCTGTACCGGGCTGTCTGATAGAATGACATCTTCCATGATGCTTTTTTCCTTCCGAATTTACGTCTTTGTAGAACAAGGGGAAAATCATGTACCCTGTAGTATAGCACAGGAAGATTGGTTGCTGCTCCTTCCTTGCAAAAATAGTGAAACCGGGTACAATCAATGACAGGACTGTATCCAGAGGGTTCACCTCCTCAACAGGTGTCCCCTGTTTTGTATGCTGCTTTTGCACGGCAAAAAATAGCTAGAGCCGTGCAACAGAAACCGTGCCAGGAGACCCCGGCCATTCCCGATGCGTATGGAGCACCAAAACTTGAGGAAGGTTATTGTCAACATGCCGCATGAAGCTCTTGTCCCCAGGATTTCTGCTGAAGAAACAGGTTTGACCCTGCGCATGGCTGCTGCGATGCAACTGTTTGCAATGGGACGTCTCTCAACTGGTGCTGCCCCCCCTCTGTCTGCTGTCCCACGCATCGTCTTTCTTTCCCACCTGACCATACATCAGAGCGACACTGTGCAACTCACCAACGAAGAGTTGATCGAAGAGGTACGCTTTGCCTGGAGTCAGTAGTTCCACCCGCTACCCGCAAACATGCTATGTGCTCTTCTCATAAACGCATGACGCTCATAACTGCTCACTGCTTACGCTACAGTCGGCTGTTGCTGCTACTCATCCTCTTGCTCACTGCCTGCGGAAAACCAGCAACCAGTCCCCCATCCCAGCAGAATACTTCATCTGATACCCAAACAGACACCGTCTCGCCCACCGCAACAATACCCTCGTTTGACGGCGTGCAGTTGCGTGTTTTGACGCAAGCAGATGCAGATATCGTAGAGACCCTCAAACAGCGCGGAAACGCGTTTGAAACGTTGAGCGGGGTGCCGGTCACTATCGCCACGCTCGCCGCCGATGACCTTGCACCGCGTACCTTGAGCACGGGCGGCGACACTGGGCTATCCGCTGTGCTCGACACGGCCAATGCCTACGATGTCGCTATCCTGCCCCCGCAACTGATGCTGGAAGCGATGAAAACCGGTGCGCTGGAAGACATTTCGCAGCGTGTGCAGGCGGACACGCTCCTTTATTGGGAGGACATTGCTCCATTCCTGCGCACCTACAGCGGTATGTACAACCAGCGTATCTATGCCATCCCACTGGATGGCGATGTCTTTATGGTCTATTACCGCAGCGATGTGCTGGAACGGGCTGGGCTCTCGCCACCACAAACCTGGGAAGACTACATCGCCATAGCCCGCCGCTTCCACGGCGAAGACCTGAACGGCGACAAACAGGCCGACTACGGCTCATGCCTTTCGCGGCACGACGGCGTGCATGAGGTTTTCTGGTCGGTTGCCAGTAGTTTCTTGCAAAGCCAGGGGACCCGGCAGGGCATCTTCTTTGAGCCGCAAACCATGCAGCCGCTCGTGCAAAATGAAGGGTTTGCCGCCGCGCTCAACACGCTGAAAGCGATGATCGCCTATGGCCCTCCCGACACACTGCAACTTGATCAGCAGCGTATCCGCTCACTGTTTACGTCTGGTCGTTGCGTGCTGACGATTGGTGCGAGCGATATGGTGGCCCTGGACGGTCAAACGAACACAGAGACCATGCAGCAAATCGGTACAGTCATGCTGCCCGGCACGCCACACGTGCTTGACCGCCGCACGGGAAGCCTGACCGCCTGCAATACCACCACCTGCCCCCACGCAGAGCAGGGCATCAACCACGCGCCGTACACGGCGGCTGGCAGTTGGGTGGGGGGCATCAATGCGGCTGCTTCCCCCAGGGCAAAAGAGGCCGGCTATGCGTTTCTCTCCTTCTTGAGCCAGCCAGCACATGCCAGCCGCACCGTAGCCGCAGCAACAAGCGGATTCACCCCCTATCGGCTCTCGCAATTGACCAGCACCGACACGCTGGTGCAGTCGGGTATGCAGGAAGCGTTTGCCACCCGCTATCTGGCAGCACTGGCCGCCAGCCTGCGCCATCCCAACGTTGCGCTGAACCTGCGCATCCCCTATTACCATCGCTATCAGAATGTGGTGCTGGATAAGGCATTGGCCGAGTTTCTCTCTGGTATCATGACCAGTAAACAGACCATGCAGCGTATCACCACAGGCTGGGAACGCATCACCGAGGAAGCAGGCCGCGAACAACAACGTGCCATCTACACCGCCAGCCTGGGGATGCAGGAGTGACGAGTGACGAGTGACGAGTGACGAGT
>CAYFVX010000305.1:0-5782 GCA_964346425.1 uncultured Chloroflexaceae bacterium
TGAGAATCAACAAGAACGCACATTGACAAAATGGCACCTCTTGGCGTTCTTGGCGGTTGAAGTCCGAAAATCTGCAAAGGTAGTGATACGTCATCAGGCGAACATGGTCTTATTTCCTGCTGGCTGGTGGAGCATCCTCCTGCTCTAGTAAGCGGTGCAATCGCCAGAGGGCTTGCACGCGTGCCCGTTGCCAGGCAGCACTTTTTGGACCTGTCTCTTTGAGCAAGATAACCCGATGCAGGGATTCATGCAAATGGTTGCTCGCCCCGCTTTTTCTCCCTGTTCGACGTTGTATCATAATTTTATCTCAGCGCCTCAATAGAATTGTTTTGCGGTCTGGGTAGGAGTTTGCCAGCAGCAACTCCCTCCCCCCCTCTCCCATGGGTAGACTTTTTTGTCAACCGCTTTGCAAAGCGGTCGCGAGATACCGTAGCAGCGAATTGGAGCCACTGGTTCTCCATCCAGAATATGCATCCACCGCGCAGCAGCCGGCTGGGTTTTGCCGTGAAAGAGACAGACGTGTGGGCAGATCCCGCGGTTACAAGCCGCTGCTACGATTCCTCAGTTCACAAGCCCACGCTTTCCCGAACTATCGCTTCGGAAATATCGTCACGGACAGTAACATGCCCGATGCCGGTAGGCAATATCCAGCGAATACGTTTCTGCTGCACTTTTTTATCGTGAAAAGTCAGAGCCAGCACGCGCTCCAGGTCAGTCTCCGGCGGAAAAGTTGTCGGTAAGCCATAGGCTTCAAGGAGTCGCTGCTGCCGCTGCATATCTTCCTCGAGCAGTAAACCTGCCAGCACTGCAATGCGGGCAGCGTGGTGCATGCCGATGGCGACGGCTTCGCCATGCAGGAGAGCCTCATATCCCAGTGCGGTTTCGAGGGCGTGCGCAAGGGTGTGGCCGTAGTTGAGGATGATGCGTAGCCCTTTTTCGCGTTCATCTTCGCTCACGACGGCGACTTTCACTGCGGCCGCCTGGCGGATGATATCGGCGAGCACTTGCTGAAAGGTCGCATCTGCCTGCCCTATTGTATGCGCATTCCTCAATTCATGGGCATGTGCTTCTAGTCGGGCAAACAGGTCGGCATCGCGAATAATACCATGTTTGATAACTTCTGCCCAGCCCGCCCGCAGTTCCCGCGGGGGCAGGCTGCTCAATGTGCGCGTATCAGCGAGCACTATGCGCGGATGGTGAAAGGCACCTATCAGGTTTTTGCCCAGCGGGTGGTTGATACCAGTTTTGCCACCAAGAGATGCATCCACCATGGCGAGCAGGGTGGTTGGGAGCTGGATAAAGGGGATGCCACGCAATACGGTGGCAGCGGCAAAGCCGGCCAGGTCACCGATAACGCCGCCGCCCAATGCCAGGACGATATCCTGGCGTTCGACATTGCCGCCAATCATCCAGGTATAAAGGTTCCAGAGGTGCTCCTGGCTTTTGCTGGCTTCGCCAGCAGGGACAATATGGGTATGCACGGCATAGCCGGCAGTGCTCAGGTAGGTTTCAAGCTGCGGCCCATAGTGGGGAAATACTTCGCTGTCGGTGACGAGCCAGAGGGCACCACGCATCTGCAATGCTTTCAGGCGTTCCGCAAGTGTGTGCAATACGCCAGCCCCAACGATGATTGGGTAGGTGGTGGTTGGGGTAGTAAGGGTGAGTTCGGTATCTGGCATCAATTTGTTCTCCTGTAAATTTCTGGGAGCGCAGGCGTCTCGCCTGCATTGAGGCAAGTAGGCTGCCCGCGCTCCCAGGATTGTTTTCTCTGGCTTCTGAACAGTTCCCTCTGTAATGATCTAAGGACTCTATTGTTGCCGGGTATAAATATTATACCAAATTTCGCATAAAAGCTTCTCGGGTGAAAACAAACGGGCCACACACTATACCGTATCCACTTCCTGACAGAATCTGTTGGGAAAGTGCGGGCAGGTTTTCACCGCAAAGGCGCGAAGAGCGCAAAGGGGCAGGCAAGAGATGATGCCTATTGCGCATATTTTCAGGGGAGCGAGACTTTTTGTGCTTTTTTTGCCAGGTGTTCTTGCTCGGCAAGAAACGAAATTGCTTCCATGGCGGCCATGCAGCCCTGGCCGGCGGCGGTTATTGCCTGGCGATAGATGTGGTCTACGGCGTCGCCGGCGGCATAGAGGCCAGGGATGGCGGTGCGCATGCGGTTGTCGGTTATTAAAAAGCCATTTTCGTCTGCGGCAAGCTGGTCGGTAAATACGTCTGTGTTTGGGATATGGCCGATGTAGATAAAGACGCCATCGGTCTCCAGCACGGTTTCTTCGCCGGTCTGGACGTGTCTGACGCGCAGGCCGGTGACGGATTCTTCGCCCATCACTTCGATCGGGAGGGAGTTCCAGACGAAGTGCATTTTGGGGTTGTCAAATGCGCGTTCTTGCAGGATAGGGTCTGCCCGCAGTTCGTCGCGGCGATGGACGAGGGTCAATTCGGCGACAAAGCGGGTGAGGAAGAGTGCTTCATCGAGAGCACTGTTGCCACCGCCAACGACAATGACGCGTTTGCCGCGGAAGAAGAGTCCGTCGCAGGTGGCGCAATAGGAGACACCTCGGTTTGCGAGGCGTGCTTCGCCGGGGATGCCGAGTTTGCGGGGTGAGGCACCGGTGGCAATAATTACTGTTTCGGCAGTAATTGTCTGTTCGGAGTCGGTGAGCAGCTGAAAGGGGCGTTTTGTGAAGTCGGCGCGGACGATGATTTCGTCGAGGAAGGTAGTGCCGAAGCGTTGGGCCTGTTTTTGCATGTTTTCGGTCAGGTCGAAGCCACCGATGGAGTCAGGGAAGCCGGGAAAGTTTTCGACTTCGCTGGTGGTGGTAATGAGGCCACCCGGCTGCAACCCACGAATCACGAGTGGTTCGAGGTTGGCACGGGCGGTATAGATGGCGGCAGTGAGGCCGGCGGGGCCTGAACCGATGATTGCTACTTTTGTATGCATGGAAAGAATGCTCCTTCACTATTCAATGGACTCATATTCGGGTACCCAGTGAGAATAACCGCAAAGGACAACAAGGCGGCAAAGGTGCGGGCAAGGAGGTGTTTCGGGTAGTTCGCGCCAGATGTTTTGCCTCCGGGTTGTGGATAGTTCGTGTTTATTCCAACCTGGTCTCCATTTTATCATACTAGTCTTTGTTATTCACCATGTTATGATGCACTTATGCTTTTAAAGGTTTCACCCATTACCCCAACCAATGTGGGTCGTGGGTAGGTGTTATTCCTGCACAGTTATTTGCCGGCGGGCGAGGGGCAGCGTAAAGAGGAAGCGTGAGCCGCGCCCCATCTGGCTCTGGACGGAGATGTGGCCGCCGTGGGCTTCGACGATTGCTTTTGTGAGATAGAGACCGAGGCCACTACCCTGGGTATCGCGGCGCAGGCGGTTATCTATGCGATAGAAGCGTTCAAAGATGCGTTCTTGTTCTTCTGCGGGAATGCCAATGCCCTGGTCGGAGACGTAGACGAGGGCATAGTCGCCGTCGGCATGACCGCCGAGGCGGATTTTGCCACCTTCGGGGCTATATTTCAGGGCGTTTGCGACGAGGTTGGATAGGACCATGCGCACGCGTTCATAATCGGCATGCACGGGGGGCAGGTCTTCGGCAAAGCGTAGTTCAAAGATGAAGCGTTCGTCGGTCTGGGAGGCAAAACCTTGTATGACTTCCTGGGCGAGCATAGGGAGGTTCCACGTGGTCATTTCAAGGCGAATCCAGCCGCTCTGGAGGCGGGAGACGTCGAGCAGGTCCTGTATCTGGTTTGCGAGTCGGTCGGCTTCTTCTTCGATAACCCGCAACCCCTCGCGCAGCGTCTCCTTATCCCACGCCGCATCCTCACGCAGCAACGTCCCGGCGAAACCTTTGATGATGCTGACGGGGGTTTTTAGTTCATGGGAGATGATGGAGACAAAGGTGCTCTGGAGTTCTTCTTCGCGTTTTTGTTCGGTGATGTCGCGGACGTTGGCTATGGCACCGATGAATGTTTGATGTTCGCCCATCTGGGGGGCGTAGCGGCTCTGGATGTAGAGTTCGCGTCCGTGGCGGTTGGTGATGCGGCCTTCGACGACAGGGCGTTCTTCGTTCTGGAGGTGTTGCAGGGGGCAGTTGTCGGGGCAGATGGCTTCGCCCTGGGCGTTGCGCATGTCGAGAACTTCGGCGCAGGGGCGGCCGATGGCTTCGCTACGGGGCCAGCCGGTGAGGTTTTCCATTGCTTTGTTGAAGGTGGTAATGCGCCAGCGGTTGTCGAGGATCATGACCCCGTCGGCACTTTGTTCAATGATGGCATCGAGGCGTTGTTTTTCGTGCAGGACACGCTGGTAGAGGCGTGCGTTGCTGACGGCGATGGCAGCCTGGTCTGCGAAGGCTTGCAGCACCCGTGCGTCGTCGGCGGAGAAGCCAACGTTCAGGGCAGCGCGGAAGACGTAGATGATACCAACAGGATTTTTCTGGAAGGTGAGGGGGAGGGCGATGACCTGGCGGAGGGTTACGCCGGTGCTTTCGGCTATGTCGTGCAAGACTTGTTCTTCTTGCTCGCGTGAGGTGGTGTGCTGGGAGAGTTCGAGGAGAGGTTTGAAGAGGGGCCAGACGTTTTTGGGTATCTGTGAGGATGCTTGGATTTGCAATTCTTCGCAGCCTTGCTCGTCATAGAGAGCTATCAAGCCTGATGTACCGGCGAGCATTTCAACTGCGACCTGGATGACAAGCTCCAAAACACTCTTCAAATCAAGCTGGGCAGTTATGGCGCGGCTAATGCGGAGGAGATTTTCGCGCAGTTGCAGGCGGCGATCGGGTAAAGCTAACATGGTGCTAACATTCTGCATATATCGCTCTAATAGCTCACATACGTCATTCTAACACGAGCCAGATATACTATCAAACGGAAACAGAACAACGGAAACCGTTGAACACACAAAAAAACACTCAGGCAACAAGCAAGCACTCTGAACACCTGAGCAATACTTATAAAAAATGCGTAACGGAAGAGTAAGCCGATACTTGAGATAGTGAAGGAGGTTTTGATTATGGCACGGAATGTTATGCAACGGAATCCTTTTCAGGAAGCTTTGACACTGCATGAGGCGATGAATCAGTTGTTTGAGAATAGTTATGTGCGGCCTGGTAGCGCACAGCGAGCCAATGAGCAGTTTGTGCCGGCGATGGATATTAGTGAGACGGAGCAGGCGTATATTGTTGAGGCGGCGGTTCCCGGACTGAGGCCGGAGGACCTGAATGTTACGGTCGAGAACAATGTGCTGTATGTAAGTGGGGAAGTGCGGCAGGAGAAGACGGCGGAGGATCAGAGTTATCATCGTGTTGAGCGACGGTTTGGGAAGTTTCAGCGATCGCTGACATTGCCAAATACGGTGAAGTTTAATGATATCAGTGCGACCATGAACAATGGTGTGTTGCGGCTGGAGATCCCGAAGGCGGATGAGGTAAAGCCGCGGCAGATTAGTGTGAAGGTGGAAAGCGCGTAGGCAAATGTAACAGTTTGCTGACTGGCGGCGAAGCCGCCAATCTGAGGGGCGTAGGGGTTTGCCGCCGGCAAACCCCTACGCCTTTTTTCAAAGCATTGGGAGCTGTTGGGAATGTCCGGGCAGGGCATTATACCATGTTTGCCTGTTTGCTTTTTAAACGCAGAGGCACAGACATGGTTTTCGCAAAGTCTTACGTTAAGTGGGGAGCGCGAGGGGGCAGGCCCCTCGCAACCCGCATGTGGTGGGTGTTGGGGACGGCGGAGCCGTCCCCAACACCCACACAATCCTGTGGCGGTA
>CAYFVX010000306.1:0-5774 GCA_964346425.1 uncultured Chloroflexaceae bacterium
TGGTGGAGCGAAGGGGACTTGAACCCCTGACCCCCTGCGTGCAAATTATCAGTGTTAGGTATTAGCGTATAATAAGCTTATACAGCCACCGTGGAAGCAACTTCCTTGCCGTTGCTTTGCTCTCTGTGAGTATACCATCTGCTACGATGTGGTGTAGATCGGCGGTGATGACACCGGCAAGAGCGTAGCGAACCCCCGTCATGTCCGCCAGCGAGACCAGAGAATTCCACACAGCACGCCAGAAGACATCAAAGAAGCCTAGAAAATCCTGCGTGCTCCTGAACCCCTGTATGTATCCCTGCACAATCAATATGACCGCCAGCACAGGTATCCCTATATACACCAGCCGTAATAACCCCCCGACTAGCGAATGACTTACCCATGAACGATGAGAAACCACAACTCTATACGGTGTCCACAACCAGCGGAGTGGCCCCCAGCGGTCATCAATCGCTGAGTCTATATCCAGGTCGGGGCTGAGCCAGTGGGTTGCTGCCAGGTGGCTGATACAGACACATGCGGCTGCCGCCAGAGGATTGTGTCCAAAATGCGTAGCAACCACCGTCGCACCGCCGGCGGCTATCGGGGCTGTGATAAATCCGATGGTATCATGTGTTTGATGATTTGGCATTAAGCCTCTCCCATGCTGCTTCAAAGAGTTTCCTGCGATACTCACGGAGCTCATTGAGCACTTCTTCTGCATCATCGTCTTTTTCTGTGGTCAGATAACGCCGTAATATTTCTATTCCTTCAAAAAAACCAGGCATCCTGGTTTTCTTTTGCTTTCGTGGCATGTGCCTGTTCCTTTCACGCTACATGTTGATCTTTTTTTCCTTTTGGTATTCATACACCCCATCGTTATCACTCATGTCAATAACTTGTACGGTTTCCTCAATTTCCTCTGGCTTGCTTTTAGCTTGCTCTCTTGCTGGTTTTCCTTGTTGATCATCATGCTGGTCAGGTTGTGCATACATATTCTTTAGTAAGTTTATGTCTGCCTCAAAAGGTTTTGCTACCCATCTGCCTTTTCTCTTGCTGCTACCAGCAATCAGTACTCCGTCACGTACAAGAATTCTAGCCACCTCTTCTACTCGTGTTGATGGAACATGTTCCCTGACTGCGTTGTATATTTTCTTGTTGCTCCATTGCCCGTCAAACTGCTCGATGCTTACCTTGACGCATAGCATTGCGTCATTCAGGAACCTTTTGGCCTCATTCGCATCTGACAGACCGTTCCCCGGCCCGGCCTGTTGGATGCGAGACACCGCCAGTCGCTTGTTTTGCGGTGATAGCAAACAGGTCTGGTATTCCCAGTATTCGTTCTCGAATTTGAGAATAATGCGTCCCCGTGGAAGCCCTTCAGCGCGACTATCCTGGATGGCAAGCTGACTCTGCCGCCAGTCTTTTACGCCAAAGCAAACCACGTTCTCAAAGTTTGCCAGAATACGAGTAGTCAACACTTCACTGTTCACGACCTGGGTAGCAATGATGACATGCACGCCCGCTCCACGTCCCTGTGCTGCCAGATTGACAAGATGCTGTTCAGTCCACTGTTTGACCGTTACACCGCCGATCTTATTTTTAGATGTCATCAATTGCAGTATCTCATCAATAATGACAACGATTCGGGGCATATAGCTGTTGGTAAGCCTTGCGTAGTCTTCCAGATCTACAGCATCCACTTCCTGGAATTTTTTTTGCCTGCGTTTCATTTCGTCAAATGCATCTTGAAGCATATTGACGGCATCCTCTTCTTCGTAAACTATCCGTGCAACCGTGCCCTTTCTTTTTTTTCCTGACCGCAGCGGTTCATACACACTGAATTCCGACTTTTTCAAATCTGCCAGCCAGAATTGCAGGTCTTCGGGTTCGTTGCGGTCCAGGAGTGTGACCATTGATGAATGAATAAAGGTGCTCTTCCCCTTCCCGGTTGGGCCAACAACCAGGAGATGAATGGAGCGCACCAGGTCGAGGTATGCATGCTCTTTTTTTTCGCCAATACCCATGGGGAGTGCCAGCGCAGGAGCCTGTGGGTGAAGTTTATAGCCGTTGAAGCTGAAGGTAACCGGGAAATTCTTACCAGACAGCCTTACAGTGTATGCGAGGTTTCCGTGGATATACTCTACTCGAACCGTACTCTGCACGCGGTCCGAGAGCGAACGGAGACAATCATCTGTAACCAGGTCTGCCGTTTTTACGCGGTAGGGTAGTTCCGCTACGTCTATCATCAGATAGCACATTTCTGCTGTAACGACGATAGGTTTACGGAATCTGACGCGCTGTCGGCGATTGCGCTTGTTTTTGCGCACGACCACATAGGTATATCCTTGCCGTGTCAGGTCATTCCGTATGGCTTTTGCTAGTTCCGCTGCTCTTCTTTGTATCTTGTTTTTGTCTCTTTTTTTGAGAGCGTTCCTGATGTGGTGGACAGGGTTTATTTTTCTTATCCATCGCAAATTCAGGATTTTGCCAGCTAGACGAGCAAGCAATTTGATAATGTATTTAAGGTTACGTAATAGCTTCATTATATGACTCCAATGGGTTGATGATTTGGTATGTCATAGGTTTGCCGGGGTTGGCCTTGATGATTTTGTGGGCTATCAATATCTGTAACGCTTTTCGCGTTGTAGGCAGGCTGTAATCTGATTCTATCGCAAGTTCCAACTGGCTAATCTGGCATGATCCGCTATCCAGTATTTTATTGTGTAGTATATTGTATATTTTGCCACAAGAATTTGAGCATAACCACCGTGACATCACTTACTCCTTTCAAAATGAAAGTACTAGTTGTTATTGATGGGAATATTATAGCACAACAATCGGCGGTACCAGAAACAACAAGTACTAAAGTTATTGATAGACACTTGTTGTAAAATAATTTTAATGATTACTGATACTTTAACATTGCTAGATTTGCCAAATGGTCAAACTGCTATCGTAGAGTGGCATATAGACGCTGGTCAGTCAGTGATCATTGTGCTTTTGTTGGTGTTGGTAATATTGCAGATGTACAGTATATGGAGAACGAAACGCAGGTGATTGGTGAATATCGTAGGGGTAATTATTTCTTTCTGCTTTTTAGTTTTTCTCATAGACCTTTTCTTCATGACATTACGGAGGCTATTCTTTGGACGTGGATAGCATCATTGCTCTAGTTTCATTCGCAATATCACCGCTTACAGTGTATGCGCTGAGGTTGCTGGGAGCATTTTTTATTATTATCAGTGTGAGGGATTTTGTTTCGCCAATAGATTGACAGGGGAGAGCTTGATGGTAAGCGGTGACCTTAGTCTGGTCGCAGTCTGGGTTCGACTCCCACGCCCCTGATCCGTTTCATTATATCGAGATAGAAAGAGGTGCAGGACTCCAACAACACCCGATATTATTGCTGAAATTACCTTGTGGTTCACTGGAGGATTTGATGTTTTGACCGGTATCCTTTTACCTGCGGGGGGGTTGACCCCATTGTCTGGTTTGCTCTGGTTCGGGCTCGGGGCTGGGATTATCAGCTTTGCAGTCGGCTTCCTGAAAAAATTGGTGTCGTAACAACCGCGAAGCAAAAGGTAAAAGCAAGGAGGAAAAGCGCAAGGGGCCACATGTTGCTCAATGCGCTTTTTTTTATTATGAAACACATTATTCTCCTTATACTCGTTGTGTTGCCTAGTACAGCACAGGCACAAAGCAACACATGCAAGATTTCCTATCAATCTGATTTTTCTGGCAATATGGAAATTTACGTGATGGACAGCGATGGAATGAATAAATCAAAGATAACAAATAATGCTGCAATGGATGGAGGCCCAACATGGTCGCCAGATGGAAATCAGGTAGCTTTTTGGTCCAATCGCGATGGACAGAAAGATATTTACGTGATGGACAGCGATGGGGGCAACGTGCAACGGCTTACCACGGGAGCCGCTACAGATGAACCTCCATCCTGGTCAACTACTGGAAAGATCGCGTACTATGCAAACCCGGATGGACAGAAAGATATTTACGTGATGGACAGCGATGGGGGCAACGTGCAACGGCTTACCACGGGAGCCGCGACTGACTCTGCACCTGCCTGGTCCCCTGACGGATCAAAGATAGCCTTTCAAAGCACACGCGATGGGAACTACGAAATATATGTAATGGATAGCGATGGGAGCAATGTGCAACGGCTTACCAACCATGGCGAGGTTGATAGTGCCCCTTCATGGTCTCCTGACGGATCAAAGATAGCCTTCTTTTCAAGACGAGATGGACATTGGGAGACTTACGTGATGGACAGCGATGGGGGCAATCTTACGCCTTTTTTCCCCCCCGACTCCTTTGAGGATTATCGGGCTGTCTGGAAGAATAATACGGTTTTGATCTTCCAAAGTAACCGCTGGGGGGGGGCAGACCAAATAGCTATGAGCGATGGGAGCAACATCACCCAGATTACTACGAACGGGGGAGAACGAGCTGATGTGTGGTGTACATCTTCTTCCTCCTCACCAGTTGCAACCATTTTTCCCACTCCTATTACTATCACAACCCTACCACTTACCAATACAATGACGGACATTGCAGACGAGATCACATCGCTCTGGAACTTGAATGCTCCTGAAGCATTCGGTACAGGGGGGTTGCTTTTCTCAGTGCTGCTTTTTGCAATGGTTGGGATTCTCAAAAGATTCGTATCGTGGCGATATGAGGAGGATGAGTAATAGTGGACCAGGTAGCCTACGACACCGCATACGCCTGGATGAGCGGGGCTATAGATATCACATGGTTGCTCTGGGGTATCGTGGGTCCTTTGATTTTCCTGCGCCTCGTGCTGAAGTTTCTGGGTTGGTCAAAACGCCAGACACGGGGGGTTGACTACGAAGGATTGTCCGAGCAGGTGTCTGAAACATACAACACTGAACTGATGGGGAGGGTAGACCGTTGGCGAAGATGAAAATATTCTACACTGGCCTGCTGCTGGCTCTGCTGCTGGCTCTTCTCCCCGCTCCTGCACACGCTCAGGAGCCAGAACCACCTCTACCCGATGCTCCTGTGTGGGATGAGATACCCGACGCAACCGGTTACTTGCAATTCATCGTACCTCAATGCGGAGACTGCAACGGGCAAACGGCAATCATGGATCCATATGAAGACGCACAGTTCCCTGAGCTATCCTGGGATATACGGGCTGTTTTCGGTGGTCTCATACGGTGGTTGCTCTCTGGAGTTTCAAATCTTTTTCGCTGGCTGGTGTGCTGGCTTTTGCAAATGCTCCAGCATCTGGCGAATTTTTTAGCGTTGCTCGTGAACGGGTTGATATGGATAGGAAATTTTCTCTGGCGTTTTCTCGTCTTTGCTTGGCTCACATTGAAATTATGGTTCTACGCCGGGTGGTGGCTTTATGAGCTTTTCCGTGAGTTTTGGCAGGATGTTATCTACGGGCTGTCTGTCATCCAGGCATGGATCGTAGAAATGGTCAGGTTGTTGCTGGCTGCGCTGGCTCTGGTTGGAGCTGCATTGCTCCTGCTGCTTGCGCTCGTAGGTAGGATTGTGGAGATTTTGGCATGGATAGGGGCAATATCATACAGCTTGCAAGCACAAATATGGCTGGCTCTTGCCGGGACAAATATACCTGAAGCGATATCTGACACACACACTGTATACGCAATCGTGCGCGGTGCGCTGGATGCGATCTTCGATAGTCAGATAGGATGGGTGCTCTGGCTTTACATTGCAATGGCATATGTCGCCTGGGTTACATGGCTGGCGAAATTCTTTGGAGGGGATAAAGCATGAGACGT
>CAYFVX010000307.1:0-5773 GCA_964346425.1 uncultured Chloroflexaceae bacterium
GCGGCTACGATTCCCAACGGGGTTCTTTTCCTCGAAAAAGTCTCCACATGTGAGATCACCAATCCCCCCCTTCCCAACAGAGTCCAGCGGGGAGCGTTCCGCTAATACCGCACATACACGGTTGTGCCAATCGGTGCCCAGTTGTAAAGCCAGGCGGCGGATTCAAGCGGGAGGTTGATGCAACCGTGGCTCATGCGCACGCCGGTACCAAACTGGTTGTGCCAGTAGGTGCCATGCAATGCTACTCCGCCATAGATATACATTACATGGGGAACGTTCGGTACATAATAGGATTCACCGCCCAGGTTCCCGCTCATTGTCTGCGAGGGATATTTTGCATAGATGGAGAAGGTACCGGTTGGGGTATTAAAACCATCGCGGCCGGTGGAAATCGGTGCTTCAAATACAATATAATCCCCTTCATACGCATAGAGCCACTGGGAACTCAAGTTGACGACAATATACTTGCTGGCTGGTGCTGGTGCCGGTGCGGCGACAGGACTGGCGGGCGTCGCTGTGGGGGGAGGCGGTGCTACTGTCGGCTCCGGCGTGGGCAATGGCGCGGGGGTATGGGTGGGGGTAGGCGGGGGTGTTATGGTTGCAATTCCCTGATTATTCACCGGTACCAGTACCACGTTGCCCGGATCCGGTGGCGACATGTTATAGCCGCGCAATAAGGCTAAATCTCGCCCCAGGGAGCTGATGCGTATATCATAGGCATCCTCGGCTATCACATGCCGCTCTAGCCGCGTGCGTTCGAAGTATTGCACCAGCAACAACTCATCGCCTACGTATTCCCAGAGCGGCTGGCTGATGGGGTAGCCAAGTGTTTCGACTCCGCCATGCTCAAGCCAGAAACGCATAAACGGTTCGCTGATGGAATAGCCGGTTTCAAATATTTTTTCGCCTACGGCTGGCAAATTCTGCGACTCTGAAAAGTCTACCCGCTCCGATGGTTTTTCTAGGGCAGGAGCCTCAAATTGAAACACCAGCCACAATTCGGCTGCATAATCTGCTCCGACCCGTCCCGGCAAGACATACGTCGCTCCATCCTGGCCTATGTGTTGTTCCAGACGCCCTCGCTCAAAATACTGCACTACCAACCCATTCTCTTCAAGTGGGCCAGTAACCGGTGCTCCAAGCATAGTCGCGCCATTATGGGTACGCCAATAGGAGAGGAACCCATACGTATCATCCAACCAGTGCCCGGAAGGAAAGACAATCGCAGCATACTCATTCGTCTGCGCATACCCCAATGTCTCAGGTCTCCACAGGCTCAGAGTCATGGCGGAAACAACCAGCAGCAACACCAGCGAGCGGATCAATCCAGTGATCACACATTTCATTTGAAAACTCCTTCTTTTTTGCATGGAAAGAGCGGCAAACCGCTCCACTCACCACAGAGACACAGAGACACAGAGACTGCACATAAAGAGAACTGTTGGAATACCTTCCATCTGTTTGTATCTGTGGTAGAAATCATTATCCGTATTTGGTATAAGGGAAGTAGCCTGAACAAAGTGTGCAATGTAATGTGTAGCAAATTATACCATGCGAAACTTAACAATCGCCATCCCTCTCACATTGTGGTAAAATAGTTCAGAGTGCTCGCAACGAAACAACGAACGAGCAAAATATCTGTGCCAACAAAGAAAGCACCCGGAAAGGACTCGACAACTATGCGCGACCTCTTTACTGAACTCGAAGCTCTGCGGATGCGGTTTGAGCCGCTACGGAGGCATCTTTGACTTACCTGCCAAACAGCAGGAAATAGCAACCCTGGAACAACGCGCGTCTGACCCCAACCTCTGGAACGACCAGCGCGAAGCGCAGCAAGTGACACAGCGGCTTTCGCACATCAAGCAAGAGGTTGACGAATGGAGTAGCCTCAACGCACGCATCACCACCCTCGAAGAACTGATTGCTATGACGGTGGAAGAAAACGATGAATCGCTGCGCGACGAAATAACCGCCGAACTGCAATCCGCTACGCGAGAAATCGAAAAGCGCGAGTTTGCGCTGCTGCTGAGTGAACGGTATGATGAGAGCGATGCGTTTATGACCATCCAGGCCGGCACTGGCGGCACGGATGCGCAGGACTGGGCAGAGATGCTGTTGCGCATGTATACCCGCTGGGCAGAAACCCGGAAGTATAAAACCTCCATCATTGAAATCAGCCCTGGGGATGAAGCCGGGCTGAAAAGTGTGACTATAGAAGTTCGCGGCCCCTATGCCTATGGGTATACAAAAGCGGAAGCTGGTGTCCATCGTTTGATACGGCTCTCACCCTTCAACTCGGCAAACATCCGCCAGACATCTTTTGCCCGCGTAGAAGTCATGCCAGAGGTAGACGATGCGCCTGAAGTCATTATCACGCCGGACGATTTGCGCATAGATGTGTTCCGTGCGGCCGGCCACGGCGGACAGGGTGTCAATACGACTGATTCTGCGGTGCGGTTGACGCACCTGCCGACTGGTCTGGTTGTTACCTGTCAGAATGAACGTTCGCAGATTCAGAATAAAGAAACCGCTCTGCGCGTGCTGCGCGGACGCTTGCTGGAACGTGAGCTGAAACGGCAGCAAGAAGAGCGGCTCAAGTTGCGCGGTGAATATCGGCAGGCCGATTTTGGCAATCAGATGCGCACCTATTATTTGCACCCTTACACGCTGGTCAAGGATCATCGGACGGATTGCGAGACGAGTGATGTTAAATCGGTGCTGGATGGGCAACTGGAACCATTCGTTGAGGCATTTTTGCGCTGGAATATGGCAAATGATGAAGGGTAAGCGCATAAGGAGGTCGTCCATGAGAAAAATCAAGATTTTCCCGCTCTTCCTGCTGCTGCTGCTGCTCGTTTCGATGCCTGAAAGCAACACAAACGGACCAGTTGCGCATGCGCAGACTGAGCCTATTACCGTGCTCGCAAGCAACGCTCAACAACAATTCCCCAGCCATGTTACCTTTGCGCTCAGTGCCAAAAGCGAGGTGTCCATCACCAATGTGCAACTGCTTTATGGTGCCAGTCGCAGCGACTCGCTGACTATTGTGCAGGCTGAATTTATGCCTGGTACGAGTATCGAAGCCCGCCATATTCTGGACACGCAGGTCTTTCATATTTCGCCAGGGGTTGAGGTAACGTATCGCTGGCTGATCGAGGATGAAAATGGTCATGAACTCGAAACACCGCCGCAAACGTTCTTTTACGCCGACGACCGTTTCAACTGGAAGCATCGCGAGGTGCAAAGTGTCACTATCCACTGGTATCAGGGGAATAACGCTTTCGGCGACGAGCTGGCGGAAACCACAGACCGCGCTCTGAATAACCTGCAACGGGACATTGGTGCAAACGTCGTAGACCCGGTCTCTATCTATATCTATGCAGATACGCGCGATATGCGTGCCGCCTTGCAGAGCAATGAGGTCGAATGGGTGGGCGGCCAGGCCCAACCAGCTCTCGGTTTGATTATTGGAGCTATTGCACCTGGCGATGTAGCCGAAATCCGCCGCATCATTCCACACGAACTCTCCCACCAGGTGCTCTACCAGGCAACCGAAAACCCTTACGGCGGTGTCCCCCTCTGGTTTGAAGAAGGGTTAGCCGTGCGCAATCAGGAAACCCAATTGAGCTACCACGCCATCCTGCTGGAAGAAGCCGCCGTGCAAGGCGACCTTATTCCGCTTGAAGCTCTGGCTGCCAGTTTCCCCACCAACCCGGAGCGTGCTTCTCTCTCCTATGCGCAGAGTCATAGTGTTGTCAACTATATCATTGAGACTTATGGCACTGAAGCAATGCATGGGTTGGTCGCAGCTTTTGCATCCGCTACGCCACTGGATGAAGCTTTGCAAGAAACCATTGGACTGAGCGTAGACGAGTTGGACGCAGCCTGGCGGGAAACGTTGCCAGCCGCACAAGTCAACGGGAACGATGCACCGGAGCCACTCGCCACTCCGCAGACACGCGCACCTGAAAGTCGTTTTTCAGATGAACCAGTCCGCCCGGACACACTCCCGCAACCCGTGCCAGATACGCAGCAATTCAATCCGACCCCAGATACCCCTGCTCCCCAGCCGCCATCAACTGTCCTGCCCGGCCTGGGTTTGCCATTGTGGGCCGAGCTTGGGCTGGCACTTGGGTGTTGTACCGTCTTGATTACTCTTATGGGTGGCACACTGCTCGTCATTCTGCGGATGGTCGGCGTTGACAAACGAAACCAGTAATACCATGTTCGTTTGATGACGTATGAATGAAACGCAGAGGTGCAGAGAGAGCAGGGTTTCCCCATCCCCCTCTGCCCAGATCCTGGTGTTCCTGACGTCCTGGCGGTTTATGTAACCATTCAAACACATTTGTATGATTTCGGAAAGCTGCAACGTTTAGAGAAAGGAGGAATGGCGCGGCGTCCCGGCAAAAGCAGAAGGTCTACCGCGCCTTGTTTATGGAGATTAAGTTTACCCCCTGGCGTATGGCCTATATGAAAACAACCGAAACCACCAGCGATGACGAATGCGTTCTTTGCAATCTCCATCAGGCAGACACCGCACACGATGTCGAAAACCTGTTGCTCCATCGTGGCTCAACATGTTATGTGGTGCTGAACCTTTACCCCTACAATACCGCGCATATGATGGTGGTGCCCTATCAACACACCGCCGACCTGCCGAGCCTGCATCAAGACTGTGCGCAAGAAATGTTCTTTCTGACCCAACGCTGCATTGCACTCTTGACCCAGGAATATAACCCGCATGGCTTCAACCTCGGCATGAACCTGGGACGGGTTGCGGGAGCCGGCATTGATGCACACTTGCACATGCATATCCTCCCGCGCTGGAATGGCGATACCAATTTTATGCCTCTCATTGGCGACACCAAACTCGTACCCGAAACACTCGTAGATACCTGTGCTCGATTGCGTACTCGGTTTCAACAAGACCCCCATTTACACCAATGACCAGGAATGATTGCGGAAAACAATAAAATCAGGAGGTTCGATACATAGGGTGGTAAACGTTGGAGTACTGACATACCTATAAGATATTCATGTTGACCAGGTCTATCAAAAGGTCTATCTTAAACGGCTTTTGCAGAATAACAGCCCCTTCAGCTTCCAACTCACTGAACCAGGGTTTGCGACCAAGCGCAGTTATAACAATAATGGGCGTCCCGCTATCCTGCAAGCGTTCCTTGATTTGCCGAAACATCTCAACGCCATCCATTTGCGGCATCATGATATCCGAGATAACCAGGTCTGGCTGCACTTTGACCAGTTTTTCCAACCCTTCCATACCATTATCAGCCATAACCACTTTGTATCCAGCATCATGCAATGCCATGTTCAGCATTGATTGTAGAAATAGGTCGTCGTCTATGATCAAAATAGTTTTCTCTGCCATTTCTCGCATCCCCTTATGCTTCTCAAAAGTCCCCTTTTACCTGTGTAAGGGAGAAAGTGACGGTTTGCATCATACCAGACCAACCCTGCAAGGTGCAGGAACTCTATGCTTTGCCCGCATTATACCAGACGATGAGCGTTTCCATTACAATCCTGTTATCATCTGCTGTCGAATGACAGGAGATAGTACAATGTCAGCTCCGTTTGAGCAACGTATGAACGCAGAGGCGCAGAGATTTCAAGGGGATCGGACGGAGGGGTGACCCCTCAATGGGTGTCACCAGTGGGTGTGTGAGGGAACCAGGTTCCCTCACGCTCCCCTTTGGAGTGGGGTATGTATGTTTTTTGGCTACGCCAAAAAACATACATACCCCACCAGAAT
>CAYFVX010000308.1:0-5761 GCA_964346425.1 uncultured Chloroflexaceae bacterium
ACTACCCACTACCCACTATCCCTCGCGCGGCACTGCCTCCAGCAGATGCATACCCACAGCCCGCGTCTCATAATTATGCGTCAGCTCAAAACCAGCCCGCTCCAGCAACACACGATATTCCTCCTCGGATCGTATGAGGCCGGTTGTCTCCATCAAAATCACCAGATCTGCGATTTTGCCCAATGACGGCTCATTCGTATTGCCAATCAGCGGGTCAATAATCAGCACCTTACTCTCTGGTTTCATAGCGCGGCGGCATGTTTGCAAGATAGAAACTACCTGATCATCCGTCCAGTCCATCAGCACAGAGGCAATCAAATAGAGATCGCCACCTTCCGGCACTGCTTTGAAAAAATCGCCAGCAGTTGCATGGCAACGGTCTGCAATCTCTGCTTGCTGGAACATCTCATTGGCTTCTTGCGCCACATGCGGCATTTCAAGCACCTCGCCACTCAAATGGGGATGTGCCTTTGCCAGTGCCAGCAACAAATGCCCCCGTCCCCCGCCTATATCCACAATCTTTTGTACATGGGTAAAATCATACGTTCTCAGGATAGCATCTGGTATCGTCGCCGACCATGATTGCATAGCCAGGTTAAACTCGTGCCCCATAGCAGTTTTTTCAGCAAACACCTGATAGATTGGCTTATCGAACAGATGCAAGTAGCCATTGTCGCCAGTTTGTACAATCTTATCCAGTGTCTGATAGAGTTGCCAGCGCCACTCAAATGATGTATAGAACAAAAGCCACCCACGCGGCGAGTCCGTCTTGCTTGCTTGCAACGTTTCCCCCAGCGGAGTCAGCGCGAAATGTCTTTGGGCTTCTTCCTGGAAAACCCCCTGACCAGCTAGAAAGCGCATGACGCGATAGAGTGCCTGCGGATTGCTGTCGGTGTGCTCGGCAATCTCCTCAATACTTTTGGGGCCTTCTGCCAGCAGGTCAGGAATAGTCATCCGGGTGACGGTTGCCAGTGCCTGTGTGTACAATGGGAGCAGCGATGCCTGCAAGATTTGCGTTTCCAATGGCAGCGATGGGTCAATTGCTAGTACCCTGGATAGTGTTGATTCCATAATCGAATACCTCATCCTTTTTTATTGCTCTTGGTTTCTCCGTGTGGCTTTTGTCCCTGGTCATGGTTCGTGCCACGCTCATATTGTAACGCATATGCAATGCCATGTTGCACGGAGCTTTTGACGAGGATATTATGGGTATCAACTTCCAGATGCACCATGGTCTGCGCAATCTGTGGTTTCACGCCGGTCAACATAACCCTTGCACCGAGCAGTTGGGCAGCCTGGGCAGTTTGCAACAGAGCTTGCGCAACCTGCGTATCTACCACCGACACGCCGGTAATGTCTACAATCGCCATATCGGACTGATGGTGAGCAATTCCTTCGAGCAGCGTTTCCAGAAATTGCTGCGCCCGGTCGCTATCTATACTACCTATCAGGGGGACGAGCACTGCGCGTTCGGTGAGCGGTATGAGCGGGATAGATACTTCGCGCAACGTCTTGCGCTGTGCTTCGATAATCTCCTCCTGCAACCGCGCACGTTCCTGCTCCGCCTGCATCTGAAAGGTTATATCGCGCATGATGGCACCCAGACCGATGGCTTTTCCGCCGGCATCGCGGATGAGAAAGGCAGAAAGTTGTGACGGAAATGTTGTGCCATCTTTGCGTTTGAAGGACCATAACCCCTGCCAGACGCCGTTCTGCATCAATTCCTGGAAAAGCTGCTGCAAACTATCGGGCGAGCCAGCATACAGCTCCGCCACATTGATACCGATAATGTCATCGCCATAACCGGAGATGGAACGATAGGCCGGGTTTACATAGGTTAATACCCCTTCCATCGTGCCGACTGCTACGGCATCGGGCGCATTTTCCGCCAGCGCATAGTAGGTGCGCAGTTCCGCTTCATATTTTTGCTGTTCGCTGATATCGCGTGAGACGGTGGGGATAGCAATCACTTCACCTGTTTCTTCGTCGCGCACCAGAAAGAGGTTGTAGTCTATCGGTACTGGTTCACCCGTGTCGAATCGCCGCAGGCGAAAGGTACTGCGCCAGTTGCCGGTTTCCATTAAGACCGGCATAATCTGCTCTTGCACATACGCCAGGTCTTCGGGAAAGAAATAGTCCGTAATATTGGTATTTTTGACCGCTTCTTCATCTGTCAAACCGACCATTTCCTGCCCGGCTTTATTCACATAAATTGCGCGGGCATCTGGCGTGGCAATACCAATAAAATCTGGGCTATTTTCCACTGTCGCTATCAGGATGTTTTGCATCTCACGCGTTTGTTTGTTTTCTTCTTGCAACGCAGCAATTTGGTCAGTGAGTTCCCGATTGCGCTGTTCTGAGACTTGCAGTTCTTGCCGCAGCCGGTCTACTTCTGCTTGCAAAGCAGAGCTAAGATTCTGCTCCTGATTCATAATATTCCCATCCTTACCTGTTGTGATTGTCGTCTTGGCCTGATGCCGGGTCAATGCGCGTTTCTTCCAGCATGCGTAAGATACTCGATCCCTTGATAAAGATACGCCTGATACTTGGGGGGCGGCTTGCTTCCAGTTCGCCAGTGGCGATCAAGCGTTTCACGGTACTGAGGCTCACACCGAGGAGTTCGGCAGTTTCTTCGCGCGAGTAAATGGCATCTGGGTGTATAGGGTTGTGCTCTTTCATTAAGCGTTTCCCTTCCATTCCATAATCCTTAACTATAGCATGCTTGTTACGGGTAATCAAGGCGTCGAGGTCCGAGGGTCCGAGATCAGGGTTTAGGGTTTAGTATCTCGGCAAATTCCATCGCTGGTGAAAACTGCTTGCGTAAAGCGAAAAACACACGGAGCTGCTGCCATGCTATGGCTTTGCAGGAGGAGATGAGGCGTAGCGGGAGTTACCCTGCTACAAAGACTACATACCAACGGAACACAAACGCACGTAGCCGCGTGTCGGGGCATTCTGGTGGGTTTTCACGGTTTTTTCGGCTTCGCCGAAAAAACCGTGAAAACCCACTCCAATCATACCACGTTTTCTAGGCAGCACGCTGCAACTGGCGGGTCAACGGGGTACGGCGAAGCATATGGCGGTAGTGATGCAGCAATTCCTCCAGCACACTGTGCCAGGAACGCCGCTCGGCGGCCATGCGACCTGCCACTCCCATTGCGCGGCGCGTGTCGGGGTTGCCTATCAAGGGCAGCAACTGCGCTCGCAGGTCGCTGGCAATACCTGGCGCAAACATTTGCCCCGTGACCCCCTCCTGCACCAGATCTATCGTACCGCCGCCGCGGGCAGCCACGATGGGCAAACCGGAGGCCATTGCCTCCTGCACCACCTGTCCGAACGTTTCCGTATCCGACGGAAAAACAAAGACATCCGAACTGGCGTAAGCCGTCGCTAGTTCCTGTCCCTTGAGGTAGCCAGTGAAGGCAACCGGCAGACCCTCAGTCCGTTGCTGCAACTCTACACGTGAAGGACCATCGCCCACCAGAACCAGGCGCACGGGCTGTTCATGCATTCCCTGGATTGCCTGCTCCAGGAGATCGAGACGTTTCTCTTTGCCGAGCCGCCCCACATAGAGCAAAACGGTATCGTCCGGACTGGCTCCAATCGACTCGCGCCAGGCGAGGCTGCGGTTGGACGGGTGAAACCGTGCGGTATCCACACCGCGCCCCCACACCTTCAGGCGGCGAAATCCCTGCGACCGCAGGGCATTGAGTGTGGTCATAGAAGGGCAGAGGGTGATACGTGAACGGTTGTGGATCCAGCGCAGATACGAGGTATAGACATTCTTCAAGAAGCCCAGCCCATAGTGTTCACTGTAGGCAATCAAATCGGTATGGTAGGATGAAATGAGCGGCAACCGCAGATTGTGCGTCACATTTGGCACGATACCTCCCAGGACTGCCGGCGCCACCAGATGCACCAGATCTGGCTCGAACTGGCGCAGATGGGCAGTA
Source organism: uncultured Chloroflexaceae bacterium (assembly GCA_964346425.1). GTDB lineage: Bacteria > Chloroflexota > Chloroflexia > Chloroflexales > Chloroflexaceae > JAAUSY01. The sequence continues at coordinate 3,954 of CAYFVX010000308.1, forward strand.
ATGCCAAACTGCGGTGGCGTAAAATTCAGCTCTGGATACATCGGCAACGGTACTCCGTTGAGCGGAATAACCCGTGTACCGGCATAACTTTCGGGCGCACCCTCCGGTGCAAAAAGCAGCGCCTCATGCCCCTGCCTTTGCAGATGTTCAAGCATGCGGCAGAGTGTGGTGACAACACCATTGACATTGGGGAGAAATGTTTCAGTAATCAGAGCAATTCGCATGGCTGATACTCCAATAGCCCCAGTCGTGGTTCAGCCACGCTCTGGGGAGCGGTAGGTAGAGATTGGTTAAGAGTAAAATATTGCGACTGATGCTGTGCAACGTTTTGCGTACCACGCCGCGGTCAAGTCGGCGGTCATTCAATGAATGCACCGCCAGCTTTTTGACATACGCAACACGATAACCATTGTGCTGAATGCGCAGCATAAGTTCAGTATCTTCATTCACAGGCAACTCCAGCCGAAACCCCTCGCTCGCAAGGAAAACATCGCGCCGCATACCCATATTCGAGCCAGAAGCTGCTGGTATACCAAACGCATGCAGTGCCTGTTGACTGCCGTTAAAGAATTGGCTGTAGTGTCTGTATGTATCCGTCGCATACTTTGGTCCATAGAAGGCATCAGCTTTGACATAGTTGGCGAGATACTGAAAATAACCTGACTCAAAAGCAACATCCGCATCACTAAACACCAACCATTCGCCGCGTGCCATCTGCCCCCCCGTCTGCCGCGCGGCCGCAATGCGCACGGGCGAACGGATAACATGCGTATTGAATGGGCGCAATCGTTCAACGATTACATCCGTCCCATCGTCACTTGCATCAATAACGATAAGCTCAACCTCATCTGGCAACGATGCAAGGAACCCACCGATATTTGCCGCCTCGTTGCGGGTAGGTATGATGACGCTAATAGTATCCAGGCTACAAGCCACAGCAGGGTTTTCCTTCCTGGATGATTTTCAAGGTATAGGAAAGGGCGAACCCGGACGTTCGCCATACCTTTCAGGACACATGACCCTTTATACGTTTTTCTATACTATACGTTGTGTTTGTTAAGCAGAGGTTATGAGAGGTTTAACCTGCGGTGAAGATTATGTTTTTTGTGGCCTGGCAAACAGACTATACAGCAAATAGCCTGCCATTGGTAGCAAAATAAGCAGAGCAAGCGTCGAAAGCTCCAGGATAGCCCCAAAGCGTGGCTGGTGAAAATCCAGGAACCCCAGCGCATGCGCCGGCGGATTGGTCAGGCGGTAGAGGTGCTGAATGACTGCATTGTCCGGGCGAGCCGCCAGCAGTTTTGCCACCAGCCGGAGCAGCAGCAATGTCTCCACCAGCCCGCTCACCCAGGCGATAGTTGTTGCGATAGTATGAGATATTGTCTTCTCAGCAGGCATAGGCGCGAATGGGTGGGTGTTGAGGGAGACCTGCCCCACATGGGGTTGAAAGCGTGCCAGCCCATTCTTGTGGGGTTTATGGTTTTTTCGACTTCGTCGAAAAAACCATAAACCTCACTCCAATCAGCTTGCTTGCAAGGGGATCTTACCCCTCGCATTCCCAATAGGTGAACTCCGCTGAGGGGACAGCCCCTCAACACCCCATACGCATGAAGCTCATGCTTATTTTCCTTTGGGGCAAAGCCCCAGGCCCTTTGTTTGTTGTGCTTTTTTGCGGCGTAGCCGCAAAAAAACACAACAAACAGCTTTTTTCGGGGGTTGCAACCCTCAATGGGTGTTACTTGTGGGTGCGTGAGGGAACCAGGTTCCCGCACACTCCTCATTCTGGTGGGGTTTGTTGGTTTTTTCGA
>CAYFVX010000309.1:0-5753 GCA_964346425.1 uncultured Chloroflexaceae bacterium
TGTGTGAGGGAACCAGGTTCCCTCACGCTCCCCTTTGGCGTGGGGTGTGTGGGTTGGCACGCTCTTGCGTGCATGTTTCGCCGTGCGCAAGCAAAGTCCACCGCAGGTGAAACCTGTTGAGGGACGAAGTCCCCAAAACCCTGGCGGGTAGCAAGGCTTCTTTACAAGGAAGTGGGTGTAGGCGACGGCGGAGCCGTCGCCTACACCCACCCGACTTATTACGCTTATGACTGCACAACAACGAACATTACTCAATACCGTCGCCTTGCTGCTGGCGTTGCTCTGGTTGCTGCTTATCTGGCAAACCATTGCTCCTGATGTGAGCGACTTCCAGGATTACTGGCAAGGTGCCACAGATTTGCTGCGCACAGGCGACCCCTATAGCACACAGCCGGGCTATATCTATCCTCCACTCTTTGTCTATCTCATTCTGCCTACTGGTTGGTTACCACATGCTCAGGGACAGCAACTCTGGTTTGGACTGAATGTGCTGATATTGGCAGGGTTTTTGCCACTTTGCATACGTGCCAGTGGCGCACGCCTTGCCCATCACTACTGGGGACTTGTTGTGCTGGGATCAGTGTTAATACCACCAACACGCCTCTGTCTACAACTTGGTCAAATCGGCATCCTGATAGCGTTCCTCATTGTCGCTAGTTTTTTGCTGGCACCTCGCAAATGGGGGCTGGCAGGTGCATTACTGGCTATCGCGAGCATGATAAAATTGCAACCCGCCCTGGTCGCCATCCATTACCTATTGCGCCCACCGCGCCGCGTCATTACATGGAGCATCATTACGACTGTACTGCTTCTCCTGCTAACCCTGCTCCCCTACGGCACAGCTCACTATGCCAGCTATTTTCAGACAATCATCCAGCAAGGCAAGTACCCTTACGCCTCAGAGCACACTATTTCACTCTACGGCCTTGCCAGCCGCCTCTTTTCCAACAACCCATTTGCGGTGCCAGTGCTGGATATGCCGCTACTGGCGACGGTATTGACGCTCGTGCTCAGCCTGGGTATACTGGCAATTGGCCTCTGGATTGGCAGGATGAAAACCAACGAGCACGGCACGCTGCTGCAATTCTGCTTCTGGCTCTGTGTCAGTCTCGTGCTCTGGCCGGCCAATGGCTACTACAATCTGAGCCTGTTGCTGCTGCCGCTGCTGGCGATGCTGCGCTACCTGGAAGAGCATCCCGACCGCCAGCTTCGCGCCTGGCTGATTATTGCAACCGCGCTGCTCTGTATCCCACCGGGCTGGAGCAAAGTCCATCCCGCCCTCTACCAGACCTTGCATATGCAATGGGGCGTGTTGCTGCTCACCCCCGCGCTCTATGGCGTGCTACTCTACGCCGGGCTACTAGCAATGCTGGTCGTGCGGTCAGTTGACACCAAACACGAATAATGATACCCGTTCGCCTGATTATTTTTTAAACGCAGAGGCGCAGAGGCGCAGAGATGCAGAGGTTCCCCCAACCCTCACACCTGCCCGTCATTCTGCATTCTGCATTCTGCATTCTGCATTCTCCATTCTCTGTCCCCGACAAGCTACCGCAGACGCTGATGGATATTGCCATCTATCAGCGCGAGAATGCAGAGCGCAACAATTGTGATGAGCACCAGCACAAGGACGTATTCAACATGGCTGTGCCCATGCGCTCTAGCAAAGAGCCATCGCAGCATGACGTGATTACCTCCCGTTTTATTTGAGTATAATCGGTAGTACCTGCTGCTGGTATGGGCTAAGCGTGATAGGGTCTGAGAGAAGTCCTCCTGCATCGCGGAAGCGGACATAGAGTCTGGAAGGACCGGGTTGGTGTGTGTCAGGATACCATATCCAGCGTATTGTTTCCCGCACTGGCTCCCACTGAGCGCGTTCAAAGTCTGCATACTGGCTGATTTGCATTTCGACCGGATGGTGAATATCCGTGGCGGTGATAGCAAGCGTGGCGGTGAGGTCAGTGCTACTCGCCAGCTCTGCATGGCCGCGTGGTGGCAAATCCAGCGTGACAGTCTGGCTCACCACGCGCCGGTTGCTGGCGCGGTCGAAATAGCGGACGCTCAGCGTGTGCGTTCCTTCCACGGTGGGCAAATCCCAGCGGAACGCGTCATAATATGGCTGCGGGTCACCAAAAACACCATTTTGCCCAATCTGTACCGCAACGATAATGCCCTGTTCATCTTGCGCATTGGTGTCGAGAAAAACACGAGTGTCGTTCAGTAACAGCGTATTGCCGTTGATGGGTTCCTGCGACTCGGCAATGGCGGCAATTTCGATGGGTTTCAGCACCCGCTCATAGATTGCCAGGTCGTCCAGCAGAATACCGCTCTGGTTCCCATCGTAGGTAAACCGTCCGATTTGCAACACGTCGCCAATATCTGCTGGCAACTGTACGCCCTCACTGGCAGCAACGCGAACGCCATCGAGATAGAGCACCTTGCTGCCACGGCTACTATCCCAGGAGATTGCCATGTGGTGCCAGCCGGGTTGCAGCGTATCGGGCGCGGTCAGGTCGTCGCGGCCCGCTTCGCCGTGCAGCGGGGTGGTCCAGAAATTCCAGCGCGGCGCACCCGCTGGCCCCAGCAGGTCGCGGCGCAGCGCGAAGGTGCCGGGGTAGGTCGTATCCTGTGGGTTGGCACTGGCGGACAGGATGTAGTGACGGTCTATGACGCTGGATGGATATTCTTCGGGCAAGTGCGCCCACAGGCTAATGGTCCCTTTTGCCAGATTGATATTTCCCTCAGTGGGATAGGTCAGTCCGCTACCTTCGGGCAGGTTGAGGGCGCGGTCATACCGTCCTTCGCTGAAGGTAGAGACGCCTTCCGTTTCTGGAAAGCCATTGCCTACCTGTTGCAGCAAATGTCCATCGTAATGCGCCAGGAAGCGCAGATCGTTCGGCGGGTTGATGCTGAGCGTGCCTGCTGGCGGCGTGACGTCCGGCGTGATGCTGGCTGTGTTGCCGGCGCTGCCTCCCTGCATGTCGGGCGGCGTGAAGTCGTAGAGACCATACAGGTTGCTATCCCAGAGCCAGCCGTGGTTGACACAGCCGGCATATTCTTCGCACGGGTCGGGGCCATCGCCATACCAGCCGTATGGATCTACCTGGCGTCCGCGGTGGCGCACTTCAAAGTGCAGATGCGGTGTGCCATAGGAGAAGCCGCTGGTACCGCTGGTACCCAACACTTCGCCAGCATCTACCCAGACGCCGCGCGAGGTGTTGACGATGGTGCGGAATTTGGGCGCGAAGTGGTTCAGGTGCCAGTAGACCGTTTCGTAGCCGTTGGTGTGCAGGATGTAGACGCCGTTGCCGCGGGCAGTACTGGCGTAGGCCAGGCCGGGCGCGGCCGCCAGGATGGGCGTGCCAACGGGTACATCGGGGAAAAAGTAGTCGTGTCCGTCGTGCGTGTTGTATTGCACGCTGGCCGAGCCAACATAGGTCACAACGACATTGTTGCCATCACCGCCAGTGTCTACGGTGGGGTAGGCGTGGTCGAAGTAGGCCAGATGCACCACCCGCATGCCGATGGGCCAGGGACATTGCAAAAAGCCCCCTTCGCCGGGTTGTGCCAGCGGTTTGTCCACGGGCATGTCGGGCGTCAGGTTGGGCAATTCGCTGGCGAAGTAGTCTGCGAAGAGTTCTGCGAAGCGGTCGTTCAGCGTTTTCCATTCGGCAAAAGTGCGCCCGGTTGCCAGGAACCGTTGGATTGCCACGCCTTCGGGAGCCTGGTCGAGCGTGAGGCTGGTGGTCAGGCCGTCGGTGAAGTGCAGGATGGGCGGTTGCTCGTAGGGGCCAAAGCCGGCGCGGATTTCGCGGCTGGCCCATTCTATCTGCGCGGTGAAGCCGTCGGGACCTTCCGGCGAGTAGGGTTGATGCAGGGCAACATGCGAAGGTTGCGGGTTGCTGACGAGGCTGTTGATTGTTTCCAGCAGGATGAGATGCAGGTAGGGGTTGACACCGTAGTAGAAGCTGTAGCCTTCGATGATGGACGCGGCGAGCTGGTTGTCTTCTTTGTAGCTTTTGAGCACGCCGGGCTGCTGGTCGAGAAACTCCTGGATGCCAGGCGTTTCGTCATTGTCATGCTGGCCCTCCTCATGCTGGTCGTCGTTATTCTGGGCATAGAGATAACGCTGCTGACTCATGCCGGGAACCAGAGCTTGCAGCGTCAGGGTCAAGAATAGAGCAGTCGTTATGACTGCACGTATGGGTTTTCGCAAGCATTTAGCGAGCATATTCACTTTGCCTCAGTACGGAACCGCGCACAAAGAGCTGCGGTGTGTATTCTACCATATTTCAGGGTATTTTGCTGGGGAAGTGCCAGGGGTAACTGTTCACATTCGCGGGAAAGAAAACGAGCCACGCACGTCAGTAAAACGAGCCGCGCACGTCAGTAAGCGGATATTTCCTTTTCGTAAGCACATTTTGTCCGCCCCCTCACGGTCGCGGCTCGTCTGTTTGCCTCATTTCTAAACAGTTACTGCCGGGGGGCGCCAAAGCTGCTTTCCATACCATGTATTTTCCTCCTTGTGGTATCATTGGTGCTGTGTGGTATCATTGGTGCTGTACCGGCGAATGCAAAACCAGAACATTGGGCAGTTCCCTTTTCCGATCCGAACAATCTACCGCTTGAAGTGAAACATCTATGCCTGATTACCAACAACAATTCCAACATTACCTGGAAAAAGACACCTTTCGTCCCTGGTTTGTGTGTGATGATGCACGAACAGTCCTCCGAGATTTGCCTGATGAGTGCATAGATTTTTGTATGACCAGTCCCCCGTACTGGAAAAAACGAACCTACCAGAACGGAGGGATTGGAATGGAAGCTACGCACGAGCAGTACATAGCCCATATCCTGAACGTCTTCAAAGAAGTCAAAAGGGTTCTCAAGACAACCGGGTCGCTCTGGTTGAATATGAGCGATAGCTACTGCAACAAAGGATTGCTTGGTCTTCCCTGGCGTATTGCCATTGCTATGATAGATCAGCAGGGATGGATACTCAGGAATGATGTTATCTGGAATAAACTAAAGGGGCCAGACAACACCAGAGACAAACTAAGAAATACGCACGAAACTATTTTTCATTTTGTCAAACAACCGCATGGATATTACTATCACATAGACGCTATACGGTCAGCACCACGCAAAGCCAGCATAAAAAATGGAACGATTGTCTCGGCTACTGGCGTCACGGGGGTACGATACAAACGACAAATTGAACTTTCAACTTCTTTGACAGCGCAAGAAAAAGAGCTTGCTTTTCAGACATTGGAAGAAGAGTTGGCAAAAGTGGCGCGGGGAGAAATAGCAGATTTTCGTATGGTCATACGTAACCAGCAACGAGCAACACATTCCGACTCCGAAAAAATTTCTGGCAGAGCAAAAGAGCTTGTGCAAAAAGGATTTTATGTTTTGCGATATCATCCAAAAGGCAGCAAACCGGCCGACGTCTGGGACATTCTTCCCGAAGATACGCATGGGCGGACAAAGCATTATGCGGTTTACCCGGAAGATTTGTGCAAGATACCATTGTTAGCTACCTGTCCTGCCGATGGAATGGCTTTAGACCCATTCTGTGGCTCAGGGACTACAAACCTTGTTGCGCTGAAACTTTCCCGCAAATCGCTGGGAATAGACATAGCACAGGGGTACATTGATGACGCAATAGAGAGGTGCAGCCTGTTGATATGACAAAAATTCTCGGTGCAAACAACGCAAAGGTCCGTACAAGAGGTTGTTTGTAGCAATTCCCC
>CAYFVX010000310.1:0-5741 GCA_964346425.1 uncultured Chloroflexaceae bacterium
CCCTACCTTTGCAGATTTGCACACGTCAACGCAACCGCTCATCACGCATCATTCATCACTCGTCACTGGTATTATAAGATCATCAAAAAAGCAATCAAGTCTTCGACATCTTCATCCGTGAGCCGGTCGGCATAGCCCGGATTCATCGTGCTGGCTGGAAAATCTTCAATCACATGCTCGTCCGGATGGCGAATCGAATGGCGGAGATATTCGACCGCAGACATGCCTGGGATACGTTCGGCTGCTCGTTGGGAGATGCCAGCCATATCTGGCCCAAGACGGGGGAAGCGGTGGCGCGTCTCATAATGGCATGTACTGCACGGCACAAACGCATGGATTTTTTCTTCCCCATTGAAGATAGCCTGTCCTCGGATGGGGTCACCACTCAAGAAGGTGGTGGATGTTGTGGGGGTAGGGACAATGTTGGTGGTCACGGTACTGCCGACCACACTTCCACAAGCGGTCAGGATAATCAGCACCATTGCGAGCCATACTGGTTGGAATGATCGGGTTATAGACGACATAGTCGTGTCCTTTCTATCTACTCTGAAAAGAGATGCGAAACGCTGGTAACGGCGAGGCAGGCTCTTCTTTGTGTGCAGCATGCATAGGCGAGGAATAGAGAATTGTTTCACTTTATTCTCTCGGTAAAAATATCTTCACTTTGTATTATAAAACAAGAAAGGTGTTCTGTCAGGGGATACTGTGAGAATTTTCACGAAATATCGGGCAGGTTTCACCGCAAAGGCGCGAAGAGCGCAAAGGGCCGGGCAGAGGGATTACATGGGGAGATTTTTTCGGTGGCAAGAACCCTGTTGGGGATCGTAGCAGCGGTTACAAACCGCTGGATCTGCCCATACGTCCGTTTCTTTCGCGGTAAAACCCACCCGTCTGCTGCACGGTGGATGCGTCACCTGGAGGGAGATCCAGCGGCTCCAGGCCGCTGCTACGGTATCCCGCGACCGCTTTGCAAAGCGGTTGACAAAAAAGACTCCACATGTGGGTGCTGCATTTCTGCGTCTCTGTGCCGCTGCATCTGGTTACCTGATTGCGCAGCATTCTGCATTCCCCATTCTCAATTCCCCATTCTTTCACAGCACGCGCATGGGCGTGAGCAAGCCGGGCTGCTGCTCGTTGGCATGGTCTATCGCTTCGGGAGAACCAAGCACCATAACGATGCCCTGCTCGCGAATATAATCCAGCATATCCGCAAACGCACGAAAATCGGCGGCAGTGGTTGCCAGAATTTCCTCGCGCTTCTGTTGCCGTATCTCATCGGTGTGACCCGAGAGATAGCGCAACATAGAGGTAAACCCTTTGGCATCCGGGAATTGATACGAGTCGAAGTGGCTGATAGCCCCGATGATACTACGCGTCACTTCGGTGTCGCTCAGCGACGTTTCACGCAGGAACTGGGCCGTCTGGTCATAGACCTGCAACGTTTCCAGGAGATTGGGATCGCGATAGGAGACAAACGCAAAAACGCCAGAGTAGCGACCAAAGCGGCAGAAACAGCCATACGCCCCGCCTTGCATGCGCACCTTTTCCCAGAGCCAGGTGGTGCGCAAAAAGTTGGTGATAACGCCCATCGAGCCGTGCCGCTGGTAGCCACCCTGATAGAGATTGGCCGCTTTGCCCACAAAGTTAATCTGCGATGGCGCGGTCAACCCCTCAAACCCCGTGCCATAGGCGGGAGTCCATACCACCGGTGTGGTCGGCGTATGCGGCAACTCTGCCAGGAAATTGGAGAAAGATGGGGAAATCGTTTTCCATTCCTTCTCATCCACCGTAATATTGCAGAGCATCGCCCCCCGCTGAAACAGCAGCGAACGCACCTGCTCCAGCTTTTGCAAGACGGCAGGCCAGTCATTCTCAACCTGTTTCACCAGCTCGCGCAGGAAGAAGAGAAAACTGATGCCACCAATCTGCTCATTGATCCAGTCTGCTTCGGTAAAGCAAGAGCGCATACGCAGATTGACAAAGCCGCTGCCGCCAGGGATAAGGGAAGCTTCCTGCCGCGCTTTGGACTCCAGCACAATCTGGCGAAACCGTTGCTGATTGTCCAGTTTCAAGCTGAGCAGCATATCCTGTAAAATAGCAAAGAGGTCATCCACGCGTGAAACGGTAGCCTTTGCCCGCAGAAAGAGCCAGCTTGAGCTCACTGGCTCGTCACGCACGGCCATGCTGATGGGTTGGGCACGGATGCCACCGGTTTTGGCACCGATGCGTTGCGCCAGGCGGGTGTAATCTTCCTTTTCGGTGCCCATTTCGCGCACCAGCCGACCAAAGAGCGCAGCATACGGCAGCAATTCCTGCGGCAATACATGCAGGTGAAAGCCAATGTCTATGTAGACGATACCGGTGGTTGGCAGGTTGTGGTAGAGGATAGGGGTCCTTTGTTCTTCCAGGGCTTCCAGGGGGATGGTTTTGTTGTAGCGGTCCAGGTCGCTGAGTTGCAGCATGGGCAGGGTTGCAAGGGCTTCCGGGGGGTCAGGGGTTTCCTGCATCCTGCGGATGCGGTGGGTGGTGTCAATAACATCCTGCACTTCAGCTTCACTCATCGTAGCCTGCGCTGCATCGAGGCGAGCACGCTCCTCTGCATGGATACGCTGGCTCATCTCCGTATCTGGCTGCAGGATGATAACCGAGCGATGGTGATTGTGGAGCAAATACCGTTCAATCAATTGCTCAAAATAACGTTCATCTGCCTCAATGTGCGCTTTGAGCGCGGCCAATGGAGCTTCAAAGGCCAGCGGAGCGAGCGGGTCCCCTTCGTGCAGCCAGGTCACCAGTGCCCGCATCATCATCGTCAGGCCACGGGGTGAGGAACCCGTATTGTTCTCGCGCAGGTGAAACTCAAAGGTATTCATAGCTGCTTCGATCGTCTGCGGGTCTATGCCATCTTTCGCCAGATTTTGCAGGCATTGCAGGATAACCTGCTCGATAGTTTCCGCATCCTCAAGGGCTATTCCTTTGAGGCCCGTCGAGAAATACGCCTGCCTCATGCCAGTCGCCATCCCAGACCCGGCCAGGTCCTCGCCCAGACCAGATTCAATGAGGGCTTTGCGCAGCGGCGAGGCAAGCATGCCAACGAGGATATACCCAAGCATCTGGAAGGCAAGCGTCAGTTGCGAGTCCCTGGTTTCATCCAGCAACCAGTTGACTGTAAGCATGCCCCGTTTCTCGTTTTTGCTGCGCGGGTCAACTGAATAGGGGTGGGTCTCGCGTCGTGGCTGATCAAAGGGTGGCTGCAAGGCAACCGAGGATTTAACCTGCATGCACTCAAAATCTTTCAGATAGGTGTGGATAATGCGCAACCGTTCTTCCGGGTCATCATCGCCATAGAAGAAAATCCGCGCATTGCTCGGATGGTAATAGGTCTGGTGAAAGGCTTTGAACTGTTCGTAGGTCAGTTGCGGAATAGCCTGCGGGTCGCCACCGGAAGAAACGCCGTAGGTGGTATCGGGAAAGAGCGAGTAGCGCGAGTATTCGCTCAACAAACGTTCGGGCGATCCATACGCACCTTTCATTTCATTGAAGACGACACCTTTGTAATTCATCGGCTGGTTGGGGTCTTCTAGTTCATAATGCCAGCCTTCCTGGTAGAAGATTTCCTCGGTCAGGCGTGGGTAGAAAACGGCATCGAGATAGACGTCAACCAGGTTGTAGAAATCTTTGGTGTTTTGACTGGCAACCGGGTAGCAGGTTTTGTCCGGGTAGGTAAGCGCGTTCATGTAGGTGCGGAGTGAGCCTTTGATCATCTCGACAAACGGTTCCTTGAGCGGATATTTGCGCGAGCCACACAGGACCGAGTGTTCCAGAATATGCGCGATACCGGTCGAGTCGGTGGGCGGTGTGCGAAAGGCAATGCCAAAGACTTTGTGCTCATCGTCGTTTTCGATGGAAAGAATTTCTGCGCCCGTCTGGATATGACGCCAGAGCCGGGCGCGGGAGGCTATTTCTTCAACCTGACGGTCCTGAATGATTTCAAAGTGATTGTATACAGACATGATTCTCCTTATGCTACTGGTGGTTTTATGATTCTGGTCAGACCGGCGGGTGGTGCGTTTCGTCTGGCTGGCTTCCAGACGCTGTTCAGAGTAGGAAACGAGTGCCGTGTCTGGAGATTTTGCGAGAAAACCATATCCCGGAGGATAGGAAAAGATACCTCGCTGCTATTGTATCATAAAGCGACGAAGCAGATGAACGTTGGAGCGGGGGAACGGGGGAACGTTGAAACCTCACATGTGTGGACTTTTTTCCTATGCAAGAACCACACCGTGAATCGTAGCCGCGGTTTGTAACCGCGGGATCTGCCCATACGTCCGTTTCTTTTGCGGCAAAACCTGCCCGTCTGCTGTGTGGTGGGTGTGCTCAACAGGTTTCACCTGCGGTGGGCTTTGCTTGCGCACGGCGAAACATGCACGCAAGAGCGTGCCAACCCATTCTGGTGGGGTGTGTGCGGGAACCTGGTTCCCGCACACACCCACTGGTGACACCCATTGAGGGTGGGTGTGTCATCTGGGGGTGTTACAGCGGCTTGTAGCCGCTGCTACGGTATCTGCTTGAGGCGGTGGGAGAGACGTTGCAGGCAATGTCTCTCCCACCAGAACCATTGAAGGAGGAGAAACGAGAATGATGGAAGCCTATTTTGCCTTTGTTGAACAGTATCCGCAGCAGGTTGTGCTGCTCTACTGGTTGATAGCAGCGGTGTTGGGAGGGATTTTTCTACGTGACTGGATTATGGCGTGGAAGGTACCGGCCACGTTGCAACGTGGCTGGCTGGTGGTTTTGCTGGTCGTTTCGTGGCTGGTGGGGCAGGGGATCTATGTGCTGGTGACGGACGATGGGGGGCGTGCTTTTCACCTGCCAGCAACCGTGATTTTCGCGCTGGGCAATGGCGTCTTTGAGACATTCGCCTTTGCCCTGGTCTATCGGCTGGGAGAAGTGATTGGGCAAAAGAGCATCGGGCGGTTTGCCGCCAGAGCCGGCAGCATTGCTGGCTTTGTGCTGGGGTTGTTGTTGCTGGTAGCCTACAATGGGGCAATCCATGCCCTGTTCTGGATGTTCATTTTGCCCGAGCATTTTGCGCAGAGTGCAATGGCGGACGCGCTGCGTGTGTTTCACATTCCTGCGCTGGCGGTGATGCTGGTAGGCTGGACATTGTGCTGGTGGCTAGAGCAAGATTTGTGGACCGTCGTGCTGTTTCATGTGCTGGTGGATGTGGTTCTGATGGTGCAGGTCCATCCGCCGTTATTTGTCTGGTGATACCATGTTCGGATAATCAGACAGGAACCACGAATAACACGAATAACACGAATGTATCTCTTCAATGGGAAATATGCGAGATAAAAAGCGTGTCTCTTTTATAAGCAATCAAACAAACCTGGTGTGAGCAGGGATATTGCCAGAATCATAAGCCAGTGCTATCATAACCTGGGGGTAATACCAGTGACGAGTGATGAGTGATGAGTGATGAGCGACTGCAATGCGCTCTATGACACCAGTTTTCTTAACTGCTTACCCGAAAACATGGTATAAGCGTCGTTGCCCTGGTTCATAGCAATTCATTGAAATTTGTATTTTTTATGGTATACTTCTCCGATGAGATTACACGAATATGCGAAGAAAAGTTGGGAAACGAGTACGGCGAGGGCTGTTTCGAGCCGCCGATGGACGACATAGCAATGCCGACGTGAATGGTGCATACAACATTATCCGAAAAGGAGCTCCTGATGCGT
>CAYFVX010000311.1:0-5701 GCA_964346425.1 uncultured Chloroflexaceae bacterium
GGAGAGGGTGAAAGCGCGGTGGAATGCCCGTTACGTTCGCGCCTATGGGGGTGCCCCCCGCCGAGCCAATTCCCCGCCTGGCAAAGCGACAAATCGCTTAACTTCCGGGATGTCGCGCAAATATGCGATTGCTCGCTGGCGGCTTCGCCGCCAACCCCATTTGGAACCGAAAGACCTTTCATCTGTTGGGATGACTTCTGCGGTGTAGCCGAAGAAGTCATCCCAACACCTGTTTATTGGCGAGAAATAATCGGCAGATACAGTTGCCGCAATTCCTCATTTGCTGGCCTGGAGGCACCGACATCCGCTGAACTATTATCCTCAACAAAAATGCCCTCTGGTAAAACTACGCGTGCCTCATTGCTATAACGTTGTCCATCCATCCATTGCACGACTCGCGCCTGATAGATCAAGAGAGAGGTTCCTTCCTGGTTGGACGTTCCACTCGGTACAGAAAGCCCTTCCCATACGAGACTATTGGCAACCTCGCCCGTAACCGGCTCGGGGCCTTCTACCATGCGCTCAAACTCCATGCCTTCTGGGAGGATATCTTCGATTGTTACCCCGGTGATTGGGGTACTGGTTGTGTTCATCAGTGAAATTTTATAGGTTACCAGTTCCTGCCCCGTCCATATGGTCTTAACGTTGGCATCTTTCCCAAGTGCGGGACCGAGCGGAGGACAGACGCTCAGGATAGAATCTACTGCATCATCTTTGCGTGGAATTAAGCCATCTGGACTGGTGGCTTGTGCGATCATTTGCCGAGTTCCCCAGGTTTGTCCGACCATCATGTTGACTTCCAGAATAACTTGCGTAAATGCCTGATTGTCAGGTTTTTTGGGCACTCGCACATCTTCCCAGATAAGAGCCGTTTCCCCATCAGCAGTTGTATGTATGGTATCAGGCGGTATAGAGCCTTCGACCGGGTCGAGATAATAGAGGCCGAGGGGCAAACTGATAACGACTGTTGTGGAAAGATAATCATGTGAATTGGTATTGAGCAGGACCAGACGATAGGTGAATTCCCTGTGGTTTTCGACACACTCCTCGGTTGACACACCCGTGACAGAAGGTGCAATAGTCATGAGTGGTTTGACCATGGTCGTCACCTCATCCATCCCATCTCTTTGCATCTTCCATTCGGCTGGTCCCCGAATGTTCATTGTGTTGATGTATTGCCCGACTACGTCGCTGCTCAGTGCCTTATACACAATCGTCACATCCTCGCCGGCCGGTATCTCATCCAGGTTCCAGAAGAGCCGTGTTTCGTTGTTTTCTGTTTTTTCCATCGTGGGGCGGCTCTGGATACTACTCTCTTCGTCCATTTCGACGAAGACAAACCCCTCTGGCAACATATTTTCAACTTGCACATCAGTGACGGCAAGTTGTGTGTTGCGGTTTTCTATCGAGAGGGTATAGAATACTCGGTCTTTCAGGCTAACATCTGAACGGTCTGCCTGGAGCGAATATTCTACGACCTTTGGGGCTGGCGTTGGGGTGGGGATATTCGGGTCTGGCGTTGGGGTAGGGGAGGGCGTGAACGTTGGCATGGGCGTATTTGTCGGAGGAATACAATCTGCTGGCTGGGTGACCTTTACCTCGACAACCTCTTCTGGAATAGGCGCAACAAGTATTTTTTCACCAAGCGATACCATCTGGAAAAAGGCCGAGTTTTTGAAAGATTTGGTAGCATAACATCCCTCTGGTACCGTCGCAATGAAAACGACCTGGATACTCTCGCCTGGGGCCAGGTCTACCAGCGGCCAGGCCAGATCTTCCTCAATATGTTCTGGTTCCGCATAACCGCTCTTCTGGCGCACAAACGTAAACGAGCCGGGCATGTCATACAGGCCGACGGTATACGTTTCCTTTTCGTGATTCGTCAGACTCAGCGTAAATTGTACCTCATCGCCCGGTCCAACATTCGTCTTGTCTACCTGCTTCACCACCTCAATATTGGGATTGATCTTGATACAGACTTTGTCTGATGATTGCTTGATATTTTCATCTGCCAGACTTGCCGTCACACGATTGCAATACGTCTCGTAATCGTAACCTTGCGCTGTCAGTTGATATTCCAGCGTCACGGTAGACTTACCGGGTATGGTTATATCGTTCCATACCAACGACCCACAACCGTCACCACTCTTTTCATCTGGCTCCACCTGCGTATCACCAACCGTTGCAGAGCCAGCCACATAGCCAAAGCACGCATTTTTGCTCGCCTCGCCTGGCAGTATATCGGTCAGGCTCAAGCCTTCTGCTGCCAGAGAACTCGTGTTTTCGATATCCACTCTGTAAGGAAAGTGGTCGCCCCGCAACACCATCTTGTCCTGGATGCCCGTATACTTGCGCAGCGTAATCCGCGGAATGACTTTGACCCCTCCCCCTTTTGACTCGGTCATACATGCCGATGGGATGTCCGTTGGCATGGTCAAAGTTGCTGTGCCATTGCTGCCATCATCTGCGAAAGAGCTTGTGACGTGAATGGTAAAGGTTTGTTCAGATGGTTCACTCATCGTACCGGCTGCTATGGAAAAGTTCCACGTGATGTTGCCTCCCGTGGTTCCGCCGTCCGGCGGTGAATCCGGCGGCGGTTCGGCGGAAACATAGGAAACGTCCGTCGGCAGGTCATAGGCAAGTTGTACATTGGTGGCTGGTTTGTCGTAAAAGTTCCGGACCACGATGGTGATTGCTGCTTCATCGCCAAAGGGAACATTGCCGGGGGAAGCAGCAATTGATTGTATTTCGAGTGGGTTGACGACTGCGATAGTGGCAGGTTTCTGGCCGGGGTTGGTATAGCGACCACTTTCCGCATCCTTGATGGGCATTTCATCGCTGGTCACGTGGTAGGTTTTATTCTCAATCTTCCCACAATCCTCAGCCACATCTGCTTTTTCGTAGGTGACATTCAAATCAACCGACTCGCCTGGCAACATTGGCCCTTCAATCTCCCAGGTCACCGTTCGATTTTGCGGGTCTACCGTATAATTGCCATTGGCACTGATGAAATTGCTGCCAATGGGAAAGGTGTCCTGCACGATAATGTTTGTTGCTGCGCGGGCATCACCGCGAATATGTCCATCCACAATATCCCCTTCGCCAATAGCATTGCCTGCTTTCAGGTTGAAGATGGCTTTGCGGAGTGGGTAGACTCCGCCTGCTGTTGCGGATGTTTTTGTGACCGATAGCACAGGCCCGACGACCATGGAGTTGTTGGTATCCTCGCTTACTGGTTCCTTTGAACGGTTCATAAACAGGCGGGCCGAACCAGACGGGCGGATAATCGTTTTGTTGGATTGCGGATACACCGCTTTATTACTGCGCAGGAGAATACCGAACTGACCGGATTCGCCAGGTTTCAAGGTGCCCACCTGGAAACGTCCAATACCATTTTCGTTGACTGCTTCTTTGCGCGTTACTGCTGGTCCCTGGACACTGCCGGCCAGGATCCCGCAGTCAGTTTCGCAGTATTGATGGGTGGCGGTATCGGTGGTTTCCGTGAGCGAGAAATTGACCCATTTCACTTCAATTTCTACGTCGGTTGCGTCTGTGCTGCCGGTATTGGTATATAGGTAGGTATAGGTAATAGTCTCGCTGGCTTTGACGTAGGTGGGGACATGCAGTTTGAGTTTCATAACTCCCTGGGTTCCTGCAAGCTGTTCGTTGTTTTGCACGAGGTGAGATACGGGCATGCGCTCAGGAGCAAGTGCCGGGGTTACTGCTTGCATACCCTGTGCAGGTGCAGGTGACTGGCTGGAGGACAATGATGAACCAGTTGATGCCTGGGATGGGAGTAAGCGCGGAAACAAAGCACAAAGCAAGATGATGATGAACAAGAATGGGACTTTTTGGAGCCAACGAAGCAGCAAGGTGTTGCTTTTCTGTTCATGTTTCATGGTGTTTCTCCTCTTCTGTTCGGTTACATGGTGGTTGATTACTTGTGAGCGGGAATGGTCAGTGATGGTTGATAGAACAACATGGTTATCGTTGACACTATGACGTTTTGTGGCTTCTTAGACTATCAGCGATGACAATAAGCCATGTTCCTTTAGCGATAAATCGTTGGCAATGATAAGAAATACGCTTCCGTTTGTGTTTCCTCCCAATCCGGATCTTTTTGTGCTAGAAATGATTGGAGTTTCTCACTCACATTGGTTGTTGACAACATGTTGTGTCCAAGATCAAGCGAGCGGAGGTTGGTGAGGTTGGCTAATTCGACGGGGATATCCCCAGAGAGATAATTGTTGTTGAGCAGGAGAATCTGCAATTCGCTCAGATTTCCCAGTTCAGCAGGAATAGCTCCGCGCAATGCATTGGCATTGAGCGAAAGTTCTTGCAATGTTGTCAGTTCCCCCAGGTTAGCAGGAATATTTCCGTTGAGGTCATTGTTACTCAGGTTGATAATCTCTATGCTGGTAAGGTTCCTCAGCTTTGACTCGAACGAACCACTCAAATGGTTATTTTGTAGGGAAAGTTCTTGCAAAGCAGTCAACTTGGAGAAAAGGGGAATGCTCCCTTGTAACTGGTTGTCGGACAATCGCAGGATTTGCAAGCTGGTCAGGTTGTTCAGTCCAGATGGCAGGGTACCGGTGAGATTGTTTGTGGCAAGGTTGAGTTCCTGCAAGTTGGAAAGGTTGCTCAACTCCTCTGGAAGCGTACCCGTCAGGGAGTTGGTTGACATGATAACCCTGGTGAGGTTGGAAAGGTTGCCCAATTCAGCAGGAAGAACACCTTGCAGTTCATTTTCAAAGAGAATGATTTCCTGGAGGTTGGTCAGGTTGCCGATCTGGGGGGGGAGCGAGCCGCTGAGGTCATTCCAGGGCATGCGCAGAATGCGCAGATTGCTCAGGTTGCCCAGTTCGGAAGGAATACTGCCGCTCAACTGGTTAGTATCCATCCGTAGTTCTTGCAATGTGCTCAGGTTACCCATCTCGGCCGGGATTGAACCACTGAGCTGGTTTTCAACCAGATTGAGCTTTTGCAGGCTGGTGAGGTTGCCGATTTCTGGCGGGATATTGCCCGATAGCTGATTGCCATAGAGGTCAAGGATTTTCAGGGAACTCAGATTGTCCAGTTCTGGTGGAAGGGAACCGCTGAGGTTGTTGCTGTATACATTCAGTTCGGTGACATGACCGTTCTGGCAAGTGACACGCTCCCAGTTACAGGGGGTATTGGTGGTTTTCCATCCATTGTTGTGAGTCCAGTTGGAGCCACTGGTTGCATCATACAGACGGACCAGGGCAGTACATTCCTCGGAGGGTATCTCCGTAACCTGGGTACAGTCGGTTGTTGCCAGCGTTTGCTGGGGCAGGGATGTGAGGACGCTCAAGAGAATGAACAGGCCAAAAATGCTTATTGCCAGCGGTATGCGTGAGCTGGCAAGTTGTTGTATGCCGCGCATAGCACATTGCTCCTTTTTTCTTCTTCTACCCTATTATATCACATATAAGAACGACATAAAGTCGTAATTATTGAAATTGCATGGCTGTTGCAAAGTCTTCTGTTGAACAACAGAAGACTTTGCCTGGACTTTGTCCATTTGCGCAAATGGACGAAACGGTTTATTTGGTATACGAATGCCAAACAGGTTTTTTTGCATGGTCGCATGAATCCACTGACGTGCAAAAAAATCCCTGCAAAGTGCATGGGGAGCTTGCGGGGTTGCTGCCCCGCAAAACTTCCCCTGGTGGGGTGTGTG
>CAYFVX010000312.1:0-5687 GCA_964346425.1 uncultured Chloroflexaceae bacterium
CCTGCGCTCCCAGCTTTTTGCCGCGAATGTGAACAGTTACGGACGACATACTTTCTGCCCGAATCCTGGCGTTCCTGGTGTCCTGGCGGTTTGTCTAACCATAGCAAGCGAATCCTGTTATAATCAAGCGAATCTGGCCTGAATGATGAAAACCGCTGTGGTTTCAGCAATGAACAGCATTATGTATAAACAAACACTCCAAGATACCTGGCATATCCAGCCACTAGAGCAGTTTCAGCAGGGAAACTATCCTCCCCCACCAGCCACGGATTGGCTTCCTACCAGCGTGCCGTCCCATTGGCAGCAGCAGCCTGAACTGGCAACCTATGCGGGCAAGGTGGTCTACCATTGCCAGTTTCATGTGGCCGGTGATGATGTGTACACCGCCGCGCTCCCCAGACCCGTGCGCACCTGGTTGCGCTTCAATGGCGTTTTCTACTGGACGCAACCCTATCTGAATGGCACAGATCTGGGAAAACACGAGGGCTATTTTGTGCCCTATGAGCGAGAGGTCAGCAGCCTGCTGCAAGCAGAAAACAGGCTACTGGTTGAGGTGGATTGCCCGGATGAGCATGATAGGTTTGGCAAACGGATGATCACCGGCGTCTTTTCGCATTGGGATTGTCTGGACCCGCACGCCAACCCCGGCGGCATCTGGCTGCCGGTCGAACTCCACCAGAGCGGACCTGTGCATGTACAATCCGTGCGCTGCCACTGCACCACCAGCAATGAGCGGTTTGCGCAGGTGCAATATGCGGTTGAACTGGATGCGCTGCACGCAGAACAGGTGATGTTGCGTTGGATTATTACCCCGCACACCTTTGCGGGCGCGACACAGACGATAGAGCAACGCCACCGAATCCCGAAAGCTGGTGCGAACACGCTGCGCGGCATGCTCAAGGTGCGCGACCCGCGGCTCTGGTGGACGCACGACCTGGGCACGCCTGACCTGTATCACGTCACGGTAGAAGTGGTTGATGCAGATGGCGCAACCAGTGATGCGGCCAGCTTTCCGTTTGGCATACGCCAGTTCGCGTTTCGCGACTGGATACCCTACCTCAACGGTGTGCGGTTTTTCATCAAAGGCAACAACTATGGGCCGGGCGATATGCGCATTGCCAGTATGACCCGCGAACGCTACGAACAGGACATGCAACTGGCCCGCGATTGCCATATGAACTTTCTGCGCGTGCATGCCCATGTGGAGCATCCTTCCTTTTACGAGGCAGCCAATGCTGCGGGCATTTTGCTCTGGCAGGATATGCCGCTGCAATGGCTGTATCACGCAAAAGTGATGCCAGAAGCGCAGCGGCAGACGCGGGCGATGGTGCGCTTGCTCTATAATCATCCGTCTGTTATCGCCTGGTGTATGCACAACGAGCCGATTTTTGTTAGCGATACGGCCAATGAGCAACTCTCGTTCCGCATCCGCACCTATCAGACAGTTGTAGGCTTTAGCTGGAACCGCGATATTCTGGATACCCGTTTGAAACGGGCGGCGGAAGCGGAAGATCCATCGCGCCCGGTGATACGTTCTTCCGGGGAGTTCTCCATCCCGCGTCTCCGTGAGGGCACCGATGCGCATATGTATTTTGGTTGGTATAGTGCGTATGGCAGTTTGCAGGATAGCGAGTGGTTCCGCAAGTTTATGCCCAAAAACCTGCGTTTTGTGACCGAGTTCGGAGCGCAGAGCTTTCCCAATGTGGAGAGTTGCTTGCAGTTTCTGCCGGCGGATGTGTCGCAGCTCGACGAGGAGTATCTGGCGCAGCGGCATGGCTGGCAGCCGCAGATCATGAGCAAGTGGGTGCCCTGGCGTGAGGCGGAGTCGCTGGCAGAGCTGGTTGAGATGACGCAAAGCTACCAGATAGAACTCAATCGGTTCTACATAGACCGCTTGCGCTACCACAAATATCGCCCGACCGGTGGCATTGCGCCGTTTCTGTTTTGCGACCCCTACCCCGCGATTTTATGGAGCATCATAGACTACTGGCGTGTGCCCAAGCAGTCCTATTACGCGATGCGCACCGCCTTCAGCCCGCAATATGTTTTCCCCCTCGTCAAGCCGCGTATGTATCGCGTAGAAGAGCAGATTGACCTGCCGCTGTATGTCGTGAATGATGCGCAGGAGGCTTTTCCGCATATGCAACTCAAAGCCACGTTGTTTAGCCCGCAGGGGCAGCAACTGGCAACGGTGGAGCATAACCTGCGGTTGGAAGCGGATTGTCCGGCGGAGGAGATAGACCGCCTGCGGCTCACGCCGACGCGACCGGGCCGCTACACGCTGGAGCTTGCGTTGTATGGCGGTCTGGAGGAGGTGCGGCAGGTGTATGCGGTGTTTGTGGAGTGATAGCCACAGAAAAGCATGATGTGGCATCCCTGACAAGAAGGAGGAACCGATGACTGTTCAGATTGAATTTCCCGATGAAATCTTGCTTGCGGCCCGCGAGGACCGCGCGACTTTTGTCCGCAAAGCCACCATCTACACGCTGGGGCATCTCTATGCCCAGGGGAAGATTTCGGCTGGTTTTGCTGCGCAGGTAGTGGGGTGTGACCGGGTGGAGATGTATCGCCTGCTGAGCGAGCATGGGTTTGCCGTGATAGATTACCCGCCAGAGGAGTATGAAGCCGAGGCCCGTGCAGCAGAAGAGATAGCCGCAGGATTCAGGAAATCATGAAAGCTGTCGTTAATGCGACCCCGTTGATTGCGTTGGCGCGTGTCGATCAGCTTGCGCTCTTGAACCAGTTGTTTGACGAAGTACTGGTGCCGCCCGCGGTGTATCAAGAGGTCACGGTCCAGGGAGTCAACCTTCCTGGTGCAGCACTGGTTATGCAGAGCGATTGGATTCGGGTGCAGGCACCAGTAACTCCGCCTACCATTGAACCCTTGCTGCTTGGGCTTGATGCCGGCGAGATGGAGGTTCTGCTGCTCGCGCAAGATGTACAACCTGCCCAGGTGGTGATTGATGAGCGGATAGGGCGACGCGTCGCTCAGGCTCTGCGCATTCCCCTCACCGGTACGCTTGGGGTCTTGCTGGCAGCTTTTCGCGCTGAGCTGCTCACGAAACAGCAAGCCAGCGATGCCGCACACGAAATGGTAGCAAAGGGCATTCGGATTGGCACTCCATTGCTGGCATGGTTTGAACGAGAGATCAATCAGTAGAGGAACCCCATGCTCACCGACCTGCTCACCGCCACGCTGGGTGAACTGCTGGCGGACATCCTGGGTACCGACATTCGGCGGTTTCGCGAGGAACGCGCTATGCAGCGAGCCATTGCCACCGCCGTCCAACGCGCCGAGACCCGCTTTCCCGCAGAATACCCGGCGCAGGATGCGGCGTTGATAGAAGCCCTCACCGCGCAGCCAGGCTTTCTCGCACAGCCAGCCGTCAAAGCCGCCCTGCACGAGCTGCTGCGCTTCCCCTTCCGCGACCCCACGCAGCCGCACGCGGTCGTGCAACATGCCTTCCACGATTTGCTGCCGCAGGAGACCGACCGGGCGCGGGTGGATGCGGCAGTCACCGCCTTCCTGCGGATGCTCGGTCAGGAAGTGCTTGCCCAGCCAGAACTGCAATCCCTTTACACGATGGAATTCCAGCGGGTGACGGCCACGCACAGCCGCGCCACCGCCGACCACACCGCTGCCCTGCAGCAGGAGATGCATGCGTGGCGCGAGTCCATCGAGGCACTTCTGCCTGCAATCGGTTCCCCATCGCTCACGGATGCGCCCCCGCCAGCCACTAGCCAGCGCGAGCAACCCTGGCACAACCTGCCGCGCCGCACCTACAACCGCTTTGTCGGGCGGCAAGAGGAAATGCAGAAGCTCGCCAAACTGATGTTGCCCTACCCACGCAGCCGCCACTTTGCCGTCACGCTGGATGGCATCGGCGGCGTGGGCAAGAGTGCGCTGGCCCTCGAATTTGCCCACCGCCATCGCGAAACCTATGCCACGCTCCCCGCCGAAGAACGGTTTGTGGCCCTCGTCTGGGTGACCGCCAAGCGCACGCTGCTCACGGCTGGCGGCATCCAGCAGCGGCAGCAGACCTTCAGCACACTGGCCGACCTCTATCGCGAAATCGCCAACGTGCTGGACATGCCCGCCATCCATCAGGCCGACTACATCCAGCAGCGTGACCTGGTCGAACAGGCATTGAGCAGCCACCGCACGCTGCTCATCGTAGACAATCTGGAAACGGTAGACGATGAAGAACTGCTCACCTTCCTGCGGGAGTTGCCCGACCCGACAAAGGTTATCGTCACCACGCGCCACCGCATAGACATCGCCTATGCCGTGCGCGTGCTCGGCATGCCCCGTGCAGATGCGCTGGCGTTGCTGGCAACCGAAGCGGCGAGCAAAAACGTAGACCTGCCGCTGGACGCCACCGACGACCTCTTTCGGCGCACAGGCGGCATTCCGCTGGCAATGGTGTGGAGCATTGGCTTGATGAGCATGGGACACGATGTCGAAGGCGTACTGCGGCGGCTGGGCAGCGGGCACAGCGACATCGCACGGTTCTGCTTCAATGAGAGCGTCGCGCACATCCGCGAGCGGGACGCCTACCGCCTGCTGCTCGCCCTGGCTCTGTTTGACGACAGCGTCAATCGCGGTATGCTCGGCGAGGTCGCCGGGCTGGGCGAGGACGAAATCGGGCGGGACGATGGGCTGGCGGACCTGCTGCACCTCTCGCTTGTCAACAAAGAAGGCGACCGCTTCAGCCTGCTACCGCTCACCCGCACCTTTGCCCTGCACGAACTCAAGCAGCACCCCACCCTTGAAGCAGAACTGCGCGAGCGGTGGGTAGATGTGCTGGTTGAGCTGGCGAAACCATATGCCGATCTGGTTTGGCGTCAGGCAGATCGCCGTTTACTTCATGCGGAAGGAACGCATCTTGTTTCCCTGGCATCGTGGGCGAATCAAGTGCAACAACCTGATGTATTGTTATCAATCATAGCAGCCACGCTTTTGTATTATGATGCAAAAGGTCATTGGGGTGATATGCATGCCCTGGCCCATATTGCTCTGGAATATGCAAAACTGACGGGGGACCTGAAATCGTTTCTCTTAATTGCTACCCATACAATGGCATGGACACGGAGTCATCAGGGACAGCACGATGAAGCCGAACAGTATGTTATTGAAGCCTTTGATGCCGCAAAAAGTCTGGGGAATATAACCTGGCAATGTGAGGTACTCATCCATTACTCGCAAATCTTACGTCGTGCGGGAAAAATAGAGAGAGCAATCGAGTATTGCGACGAGGCACTTCATCTGGTCGCTACTTTTTCTGAACCTCAGCAATTCTATGTTCGTGCTGAGATTGATTACGAGCTTGGAAAAATAGCGCGTGATAGAGGCGATTGGAAAAGTGCTAAGGAGTATTTTATCGCAGCAAGAGAGGTGTTTCGTATTGACGAAGAAGAGCCATCATTCAACCTGGAATTTGCTTTGGGCATCCATAGTAGTCTTGGCTTTGTATACCATCAATTAGGAGATTTACAAGCTGCGGCAGAGATATATATGCAGTGTCTCGATTTCTTCAAGCAATATGGTGGCAAAGGGTTTCTGGCTACACTCCTCATCAGAATCGCGACCCTCGAAGCGCAGCGCGGCAACTATGCCGAAGCATTGCCCTACGCCCGCGACGCGCTGGAATGGAGCGAACGACTCGGCCTGGTGCAGGAGCGGGCAC
>CAYFVX010000313.1:0-5678 GCA_964346425.1 uncultured Chloroflexaceae bacterium
CAACAGGTGTCACCTGTCTGGTGTGCTGCTTGCGCACGGCAAAAAATGCACGTAGCCGCGTGCCACAGCTTTGGAGTGGGGGGTGTGAGGAAACCTGGTTCCCTCACGCACCCGTAGCCCCCCCACTGAGGATTTGCCCCTATGACGATTCTTCCGAGACGGACTCGGCCGGGTGTTTGCTTTCCAGCGTAAGCACCACGCCGAGCTTGCGGAAAATCAATGTTTCGTTATCGTCGCCAAGCACAACTTCTATGGTGTCACCCGCCTGGTATTCGTCTTTGAGCAAGGCACGAGAGAGCGGTGTTTCTACCAACCGCTGGATAGTACGGCGGAGCGGACGCGCTCCATAGGCAGGACTGTATCCTTCGCGCACGAGCAATTCCTTTGCATCGCTCGTCATTTGCAGCGAAAGTTGCTGGTCTTGCAACCGTTCCAGCAATTCGTTGATTTGCAAGTCTACAATCAACCCCAGGTCTTCCTCGGTGAGTGGCTGGAATAGGATAACATCATCCACACGGTTCAGAAATTCAGGACGGAATACCTGTTTGAGGGCATCGTCAACTTTGCGTTTTGCCTCTTTGAGGTCCACCTGGTCTTGCCGCTGGTCTTCGGTTGAAAAGCCGATCGGTCTGGCGCGGAGATGTTCGGTACCGGCATTGCTGGTCATAATAATGATGGTATTGCGAAAATCTACCGTGTGCCCCTGACCATCGGTCATGCGGCCTTCATCCAATACCTGGAGCAGAGAGTTGAATACGTCGCCATGCGCTTTTTCAATCTCGTCAAAGAGAATGACCTGATAGGGCCGCCGGCGCACACTCTCGGTCAGTTGACCACCTTCGTCATAGCCAACATAGCCGGGCGGTGCGCCTATCAAGCGGCTAACGGTATGGCGTTCTTGAAATTCGCTCATATCAACCCGTGTGAGCGCATCTTCGCTGTCAAACATAAACTGCGCCAGGGCTTTTGCCAGTTCAGTTTTGCCGACACCAGTGGGGCCAACAAAGATGAAACTTCCCATAGGGCGGCGGGGGTCTTTCAAGCCACTACGTGTGCGGCGCATGGCATCTGAAAGAGCAACAATAGCATCGTGTTGACCAATCACTCGCTCGTGCAGTCGCTCTTCCATAAATATCAGTTTCTCTCGCTCGGTTTCCAGCATACGTTTGACGGGAATGCCGGTCCAACTGGCAACAATTTCCGCGATGTCATCTTTGTCTACCAGTTCATTGAGATTGTTGACGTGCAGCCATTCTGCTCGCTCCTGTTCAAAATCCTTATGGAGCGCAAGATAGCGCGTGCGCAGCATGGCAGCCCGTTCATATTCACGTCGGGCACCGGCTTCTTCTTCCATCTGCTGCAATTCCTGCAGTTCAGATTCTTTTTCTTTCAGACCGGGCGGCATGGAGAAGATGTCAATGCGTATTTTGGCACTGGCTTCGTCAATCAGGTCAATAGCCTTGTCTGGCAGGAAACGGTCGCTGATATAGCGGCTGGAAAGCTGGGCGGCCGCGGTCAAGGCTTCATCGCTGATTTCCAGGTGATGATGCTCTTCATACCGTTTGCGCAAACCACGGAGCATTTCGACTGCGGTTTCCACATCTGGCTCTTCTACAAACACTGGATTGAAGCGACGTTCCAGGGCTGCATCTTTCTCAATATGTTTGCGATATTCATCTATGGTTGTCGCTCCAATGACTTGCAGTTCGCCACGACTGAGGGCAGGTTTGAGCATATTGCTGGCATCAATACTGCCAGCCGCCGCGCCGGCTCCCACCACCGTATGCAATTCGTCAATGAAGAGGATAATCTGGCCTTTTGAGGAACGCACTTCTTCCATCACGACTTTCAAACGTTCTTCAAATTCGCCGCGAAACTTGCTGCCAGCCACCATACCCGACAGGTCCAGTGCAAGCAGGCGGCGGTCTCTGAGCATAGGGGGAACATCTTCTGCGACGATACGCTGCGCCAACCCTTCTGAGATGGCGGTTTTGCCAACCCCTGTTTCACCCACCAGCACGGGGTTGTTTTTGGTGCGGCGTGAGAGGATACGCATAACTCGCGTTATTTCCGTATCCCGTCCGATAACCGGGTCCAGTTTGTTCTGGCGAGCCAGTTCCGTCAGATCGGTGCTATATTTATCCAGTATCTCATAGCGACTCTCGGCACTGGGGTCATCGGAGTGCTGGCTACCCCGAATTTGCATGAGTTCGCGATAGAGCGATTCCTGGTCAATATTGAACGAGTGCAAAATGCGAGCCGAAGTGCCTTCACGCTCCATGCTGATAGCAATAAGCAGGTGGTCAACTCCTACATACTGGTCGTTCAGGCGATTGGCTTCTTCTTCTGCTTTTTTGACAAGACGCTGAGTGCGCGGGGTTACATAGACCTGATTGCCATAGCCATAATGTCCATAGACTTTTGGCGATTTCTCCAGTTCCCGTTCAATCCGTTGCGCCACGGCGTCTGATTCAACATTCAACCGTGCCATAGCACGCGAGGCCAGACCATCTGGTTGATGCAAAATTGCCAAAAAAATATGTTCAACATCAAGCTGAGTATGATGTTGATCTTGCATAATTTCCTGGGCGTCTTGAAACGCCTCTTGAGCTTTTTCAGTAAATCGGTCAAGTCGCATAAGGTTTTTCTCTGGTATCGTTTCTCTCAATACTTCTTGCGACCTGCGTTGCAGCAAAAGACCCGGAAGACATCCATCTTTGGACAACGAAAATAACGATGAGATGGGGAGCACTTCTTCGCGTTCTTTGTATGAGCGCAGGTTTGAGTCACAGCTATAGTATAACATAAAGCCTTCTGCATGCTGCAATGTTTTGTATTGGAGATTTGTTTGATCTTGCGGGAGCGTGCTTGCGGCTTCGCCGCAAGCACGCTCCCCCCTCTACCTCGCATGGGTAGACTTTTTCATCAACCGCTTTGCAAAAGGGAACAAAGTTCCCCTCGCGCTCCCATGTTCTATGGTTGTCCGTTTGTCTGCAAACAATGGTCATGGTATGGTGTAAAGCAAAGAGGCAAACGTTCAGGCCACTGTTCGCAAGCAAAAAAACAAAGTAGCATAGGTGGAAAGCGAGGTTTTGATTATGTTGGGAAAAGAGCAATTGCTGGCACGCCTGGAGGAGTTAATCCATAACCCCTGGTCTATGAATGAAGAAATTGAAGAGGTGTTTCTCGAACTGATGGCGGAAGACCTGCTGGCAAATGGCTATGAGCAGTATAGAAAACGTGGGCGGGGGACCCTTTTGTTTGACCTGCGCGGTATGCTTGGCTGGCGGCGGGGAGATATGCCCACTATGTACTACCTTACCTATCCTGATTTGCTGGAGGCCGGGCATGAGTCTGAGACAACCGAGGCAGAAATCAACGAATATGACCCTGAGCGCGAGGCAACGGTGATGTTTGTGTATGATGGGCGCATCTCCGGCCATGTCATCTCGAAAGGGTGGCAGAATCGCGCCATTAAAAACTAAGTTGCTTAAACATTTTTCTAATGTTCTTTGTACGCTCTTCTAACAGAGAGGAGTTACACTACCAACCAGATACATGCAATGTGTTGAAATAACAACAACAACGTTCCCGACCATGTTTTTTCGTGGCACATTACTTGCAAATGAATCGTGGTGAACGCAAGTCATAGAGTAAGGAGGTGTATGGTATGTTTAACCTGACACAACACGATCCCTTCCGCGATATGCTATCACTGCGCGATGCAATGAACAATCTTTTTGCCGATAGCTTCATCCAACCATCACGATTTGCGGGAGAGCAGACAAGCGCACGGCTGGCCCTGGATATGAGTGAGACGGAAAATGAATATGTCATTGAAGCATCCGTGGCTGGCCTCAAGCCAGAAGATCTGAATGTTACCGTTGAGAATAATGTGCTGACCATCAGCGGTGAGATCAAGCGCGAGGAAGATACGGAAGACAAAGAGCGCAACTATCACTGCTGCGAGCGGTATTATGGCAAATTCCAACGCTCGGTCAGCTTGCCAGGTACCATCAACACGGACAACATCAATGCCACGCTGAAGGATGGTATCTTGCGGCTGGAACTGCCAAAAGCTGAGGAGGTCAAGCCGCGCCGCATTGAGGTGAATGTGGGCAATCAGCTTACGGCGTAATGGCGTTTCCAGGGAACACTCCAGTATCGCCTGGAGTGCATGGTATGCCAGTGACGAATGATGAGTGATGAACGGCTGCAATGCGCTCTATTGCACCATGCATGGGGTAGTCTGGTGGTCATCACCAGGCTGCCCCAATTTGCTCTGTGCCCGATACCCTGGAACAGATGACATCAATGGGCTGTCCAGCCCAGGTCTATCGTCCAGTCTGCGCCGGTAATAACGCTGCCGGCGTCGGAGCAGAGATAACCCACCAGCGAGGCCACTTCGGATGGCTCAATCAGCCGCTTGATAGCCACCGGCTCAAGCATGACCTTCTCGATAACGTCTGCTTCTGGGATACCCCGCGTGCGAGCCTGGTCTGCTATTTGTTTTTCTACCAGGGGGGTGCGGACGTAGGCGGGGCAGAGGGTATTGACCGTGATGCCAGCCGACGCGCCTTCCAGGGCAGCCGTGCGCGTCAGGCCCAATAGCCCATGTTTGGCGGAGATGTACGCGCTTTTGAAGGGGGAAGCCCGCAGGCTATGCACCGAGCCGATATTGACAATGCGGCCCCACTGTTGCGCTTTCATCGTGGGCCAGGCATATTTCATCAGCAGAAATGGGGCGGTGAGCATCACTGCCAGCAGCAGCTCCCAGGTATCTTCGGGGAAGTCTTCTATCGGGTCAATGTGTTGCAAGCCTGCGTTGTTGACCAGCACATGCACATGCCCATACTGCTTTAGCGTCTCATCTACCAGATGGCGGCAGGCCACTCGCTCGGCAAGATTGCCATGCACGAAGAGACCATTGATTGCCTGCGCCACCTGCGCTCCCTGGATTTCATCGCGGTCGGCGACTACCACGTTCCAGCCCTCGGCGGCAAAATATTCGGCAATAGCCCGCCCGATGCCGCTGGCGGCCCCGGTTACGATGGCTGTGCGTTTTGTCATGGTCTGGCTCCTTTGCTGATACTTAATACCAGTGACGAGTGATAGGTGATGAGTGATGAGCGGCTACAATGCGCTCTATTGAAACGGTTTTCTCAACTATTCACCCAGGCATGGATGGTATTCTTTGAAAGGTATTGGGGCAACTGCCCCACAATCTCCCATGCGCATGAAGCAAAGCGGCTTGCCGCTTTGCAAAGCGGGGGATTGGGGGTTGCAAACCCTCGGCGGGGTTCACCCCGCTGCAAATTCCGCTTGCAAACGGGCAAAACATGCACGCAGGGGCGTGCCAGCCCATTCTGGTGGGGTGTATGGTTTTTTCGACTTCGTCGAAAAAACCATACACCCCACTCCAAAGGGGAGTGTGAGGGAACCTGGTTCCCTCACACTCCCACAGGTGAACCCCCTTGGGGGTTGCAAACCCCCAAGGGGGTTGCAAACCCCCAAAAGAAAAGTTTTTGTTGTGTTTTTTTGCGGGGTAGCACCACAGAATATCGTGGAGTATCCTCAACGCAGTTGACCCCCAGGGGAGCGTGAGGGGACACAAGTCCCCTCACAACCCCATTCTGGTGGGGTGTGTGCGTTTTTCGACGAAGTCGAAAAACGCACAC